>NVRO01000045.1 GCA_002400895.1 Planctomycetota bacterium | reverse complement strand
GAAGCCATTAACAGCCTGAGTCCGATTACCGTAGATGTGCGCATCCTTGCCGGGGGCGAGGACTGGACCCCATCATTGCCGGCCGGGGCAAAACTTAATACTCGTTACGACCAGCGTGATGTCGGCTTGCAAATATGCTACGTGGACATCTCACCTGAGCCGGTTTGGAACGGTGCGGCCCAGGCGCTTTCGGTAGCTTCGGCGGCCACCTTTGGGATTACCTTTTCCGAGCCGATTGATCCCCTGACGGTGATGTCCATGCACTCTATGGTGCTCACCGTGTTCGAGGAAGATGAGTTGAGTTTCGATGATGAGCTGTTGTACTTCCGCCACGCCAACCTGGGAACCGAATCAACCGCTTCCTACATCGACCGGCAACGTGGATATCACCTGGAGGTCGATGGCAACGGAACCGTGGCGAGCTCCGAGCGCGGCGGCCGGATTTTGTTTGGTGTGATTCAGCCGGGTCCTGCCAGCCGCTCCTTTACGCTGTCGCCAAGTGCTGGATTGTTCGAGCCCAACACCGATCCTTTCCTGCAGTTTTCATTGGCGGTAAGGGATGGCAACGATGGTATTCGTGACCTTTCCGGAAACAGTTTGGATTTTACCGGCTTCGTTGCAGGAGCCCCGTCACTCTCCAACCCTGACACCCAGGTAACGACTGTTCCACCGGGCGGTCTGGCGACCAAATACTTTTCTCTACGCGCGCTCTCGGTTGACGAGAACAACGACGGCCTGTCAGAGTACGCCGGCCAGTTGACTTATCCTCAGAATGGCATCATCTCCGGGCGGTACGCTGATATCTTTTCCCGTGACGCAGATTCCTCCAATGAATATGTCGGCTCCCAGCTCTCGGTTGGCCCTGGAATAGGTATCGGCCCCCCTTACGAACCTCTGGTTCCATCGGGTTCAGTATTGCTGACTTTGTTCCGACCGCACGACATGGGCTTTGGTTACCTCAACCCCTCCGAGTACAACCTTGACGTTTCCGGGATGGCGTTCGCGCCGATGGGCGGTGCTATAGCCGACGATCAGTTCGACCGATTTTCCCTTGCCCTGGGGCACGCCGAGGTCATGCCAGACGAAGTCATCAATCCTCAAAACGGGATGCCGGTCTATCCGAATTCGGGTCTGGACATTGCCGGAAACTTTGATAACAACATCATGGGATTTGCCGAAAAGGATAATCTGGGGCAGCCTTTGTACGATGAGAAGATTGTTTTTGACACCAACTTCACCCTCCGTGAGATTAACCGGATTAGTGCCGTTTCCGGAGTGACGATGTTGCCGTGGCCGGAGTTTGAACAAACCTACACCTGGCGCGATACCAATATTCCCGATTCAATTACCGGAGTCAACTCCCAGAGCATTGGTGCGCCTCCCACCAATTGGCTGATTAACAACAATTACGCCGCGGCCATCTGGGGACCGGAGGATGCTCCTTCGATTGCGATGCCGTTGCTGGCACGTTTCCGCTGTTATCCACGTTCGTCGGGTAACGAGTTCGGAACCAATACTTTCCAGGTTACGCAGATGGTCGCAGCTTCACAGTTGCCTGCGTTCCGGGTGTTCTCGGCTGGTGGTACTGATGCCTCCGGTGAGCGACACTTCGTTATTCCGGATGACCCCTCCGCTGGCGGTACTACCCCGGTCGGAGGATTCAACACCAGTGGCCAACAGACCCCTGCATTTGACAACTTTGTGTATTGGACTGAAGTCGATTTTGTGGTGAGAATTTCGCGGGTGTTTACTCACTGGTTTGACATGAGCATTCCCTTGTCGGTGGGCAGTGCGGTGGGGATGGTGCTCGAGCCTGAGAATGCGAATCAGCCATTAGGCACCTCGGTTATCGTGGAATTGCGTGGAGCTGAACAAGTCGGCCACGGTGGTGACCCAACTACCAATCCTTCACCGCTTACCGATGCGTCCGAGTTCTTCAACGTGTTTGCTGAATACCCGGCTACTGCGCCTGGCGATGTMAGCGCTCCTTCAGATTGGACCGAAGACTTCTCGGAGTTGGAGGGCCAGAACTACCGTTACTTCCAGTTGCGTTTTACATTCGTAAATAACACCGACCTCCGCACTGAACCAATCCTCGACGGATTCGGCCTTGCCTGGCAGTGGTCKACACTCTAATAAAACACATGTACCACTCACCAATCCGCGCAAGCAAAGGAGGAACACCCCGGYTCCTCGKTTCGCGGCTTGGTGTTGTCATGCTGTTGGCTTTCACCTCCTGTTTCGGAGGAGATACGCCATCCAATKTCGCCGGAACCGGTCGCGCTACTCTGGTCTTGGAGTATGTGGAATGGGGGCGTCTGGTTGATGTTATGGATAAAAACGGGGTGCARGTTGAAMAGGACATYCTTATTCGTGAGRGKCTGCAGGCGCAGTTGGGAAWATATTCTCTTGCSCTCAACCCGCTCACCCAGTCGGAGATTCTGACAATTRAGCGAGATGCTKACGATCCCGAGTTTGCCAGCTTGCTGGCGAGTGCTCAAACCGGGCGTGCTGCGATTATTACCAAGGGGCTAGATGGCGCTCCGCCATTTTCTCTGATTGCCCGCAATGGCGCAATTCGTTTGCAGTTCTCCGAGTTGATTGATCCCGATTCAGTTAGCCGGGCCACCATCCAGATTGCGGTTGGCGATCCTCCGATCGGTAGTTTGGAAGTTCGCTATATTGTCGATAACACGGTTATTGGCGCTGATGGTCAGCCCAAAGGGGTAGTAATCCTTGATCCGACAATCTCCCGCTTCGACGAGGCGGAATTGGGCATTCCTCAGAATGGCGTTGGTTTCCCCGAGTCATTTGACTCGGTTAGTCCCAGTGTTGATATCAGGATTCCGACCGTTATTGATCCGATTGAAGGACAATTTAAGGTGCTGACCAACCTCAATGGGAACCATGTGTTGGAGCCTACTGCTTMGGACCCGATTGAATACACCCAATTGGGTSGTCATCCGGTAGTGGTGAGGGCATTTCGTACTGGCAATGCATCCGACCCATATAACGGTTTCATGATTGATAACAGCAGACCTGAGCTGGTGGGTGAGTTCGTAGCTTCAATCACTTCAGTCTCGGAGTCGGCTTTTGATTCCAATCTGCTGACATTTCACTACTCATTGGATGCTGTTTTCTGCCGCGATATTGCGCCCAAGGTAGGAGACGTTTTTGAATTAGCAAGTGCTCTCATGCTGGTTTCCAGAGTTGAGGACTCSGCAAATCCCAATGACTATATTGTTTCTGGTGCTGAACTGGGCRKGAGTGGTTCCATTCAAATTGGGGATTACTCCACCAACCCGCTCAGCGGGAAGCTTACCACCAGCTACTCTTCTGCTGACGACCAGTTGCAACTATGTTTCGTGCGCTTCGACCCCGAACCGGAGTTCGGATTGCCGGCACGTGGTATCGACCCGCAGACCACCATTACTCTGCGTTTCAACGAGCCCATTGATGTTGCCACTGTCAAGTCGCTTGAAACCATGGTGTGCATGTCATTTTTGGTGGACCCGCCCTTTGCCGACAATAACTCTACCGGCGAAGAGCAAGATGCCTGGGCGGCTCGCCAATATGGCAATCCTTCCGGTGAAACAGTTGGTGCATATATTGACCGCCAAATCGGCTACCAATTGTCCGGTAGTGGTAGTGGACGTTTGAAGTTCGGTACAATTTTCTCCTCAGCCGATGCGCGTGAGTTTTCGCTGGCTCCAAGTTCCGGCTTGACCGATTCGCACCAGGAAAGCGGAGCGATGCGGCTTGCATTGGCGGTACGTGATGGGGCAGATGGGATCCTCGATTTGGCTGGAAACAAGTTGAATCTGACCGACTTCGTGGCCGGCAACCATGGCCAGGACGAACTTATTACCCCGGGCTCGACCCTTCCTTGGCCGGAAAATCGTTACTTTTCACTTCGCTTCAACAGTACTGATGAAAATGGCGACGGTCTGGCAGAATACATCGGGCAATTCGACTTTTCCGAGCCAGGCTTGATGGCCGGGCGCGATGTCATTCGTTATTCTCGCTCAGCAGATTTGTCCAATGCTTACGTCGCCCAGCGGATTTCCTTTTCGCAGGGAGTCATGACCCCGCTGACACCGGCTGGCGCGGTATTACATGCCTGTTGGCCGTACCATTTGCTGGGCTTTGGTTTGTTCACGGTTTCGGAGCTGAATATTGATGTTGAAGGTATGAACTGGGCGCCTTTTGGGGGCAGCGTCTTTGATGACACCTTCAATCGTTACTCCTTGGCTCTTTCTCATTCCGAGCGTACTCCGGATGACTTGATTGACGTCCAGTCAGGCTATCCCGCCTACAAGAATTCCGGGCTGCAGCGTAACAAGGACTTCGATGAGAATGTTCTTGGTTGGACCCCATTGGATACCGAGTTCGATGAAATGCTGGTTGCCGACAAAAGTTACCACATCTCCGCTAACAATATTTATCAAACCCTCAGTGGCACCAAGATGTTGCCGTGGATGGATTTTGACACCACCTACACCTGGCGTGACAATGCTATTCCGCAGTACGCTACGCTTGACGGGGCTGGCTTTCTTGGAGGAAAGTCCGGTGGTTTTCTGAACCCTGAAGTTACCGGACTGGAGAAAGTCTGGGGTCCGGATGAACATCGCTCAATTGGAGTGCCACTATTGACCAGGTTCCGTTGCTATCCCAAGGGTGAAGAATTTGGCGCCAATGGGTTCCAGGTTCAGATTATGGTGGGTTCATCGGCACTGCCGGCCTTCCGCGTATTCTCTGCTGGCGGACGTGACGCTGCAGGCACCTGGCATCAGGTTATTCCGGACGATGCAGGCTCTGGCGGCACCTACCCGAATGGGAGTTACAACTCCAGTAATGGTGCTTCGACCAAGTCTTATGGCCCTGAAGTTTACTGGCATGAGATTGACTTCGTTGTTCGTATTTCAAGGGTCTACACCCACTGGTTCGCATTCGGTGGAGTGCCGACTGAAATCAGTGCCATCACCATGGAACCGCTGCCAACCCAACAACCGGCTGGGAGTGAAATCATCATTGATTTCAGGGGTTCCGCTGACGTCAATGTCAACAACTGTCCGCCGAACAGCATTGTGGTCGATGCCAATTCGCTGGACCTTTACGGTGACCTGCGACCTGTTCCCGATGGGTGTGGAGCACTGGCCACGCCTTCCGGCTGGAGCCCCGATGTTTACCACCTTCTCGACCATCCGAGCGGGCAAGATTTTGCCTTCTTCCAACTCCGTTTGTCCTTTGTGTCAAACATTGAGATGGATTTGCGTCCCATTCTGGACGGACTAGGGTTCGCCTGGAGTGTCGACTAATTTCCCCCACCCACGATGATTAACGAAAAAATCACCCTTCGCATTTCCCTTCTGTTGCCGTTGCTCCTGCCGCTGGCTGGTTGCTTCGGTTCCGGTGGGATTAAAAATGCTGTTGTAAGTACCGGTAGCTTTGAATTTGTTGCCACTAACGTCAGTGATGGTGATGTCTGGGAACTCAACCGTCCAATCGTGCTCAGCTTCAACCACCCGGTTGACGAGGCGTCGATCGGTTTTGCTTCTATTCGTCTGCGCGCCCTTGATTCGGCCGTACTTGGTAATCCGGTTACCGGCAGTTTTGAGATTCTGGCCGGTTCCGGCGGGCTTGCGGTAGTGTTCCGCCCGACCTGCCCGACCAACCTTTCCAACTCCAACGGCGCATTTGTGCCCGGCGGCTACAACTACGAGATCAATCTGCCGACATCTCAGTCTTTTGGAGCATCGATTCTCCGCGATACCGATGGTCGCCCGCTTGCAATTGGTGTGACCAGGACATTCCGCTCGCCGATTGACCCGGTAGAGCCTCTCTTCATCGACACCAAGGCTGGTCCGGTAGTTTTGGATCCCCAGTTGGTGGCCCCGTCCGGATTGAACATGTTTACCGATTCCGGTCCATTGGTTGAAATCAAGTTCGACCAACCTATTAATGCCGAGCCCGGCAACCTCAACACTTCCCTAATCAGATTGCTCTACTCGGATAGTGAAATCGGTCTCGGCTCGGAAAACAGTTACAACCCGGCCAACGTTGTTCCCGGTCAGGTTGTTCTTAAGAACAACTGCACTGCTACTGGCGCAACCGTGTATTACATTATTGCCGGTTTACTGTTGCCTAACCGCAACTATCGGATTGAGCTCGACGCCGCCTTCGAAGACTTGTCCGGGCAAACCAACTCGCAACAGCAGGAGTCACTGCCCTTCGCTTCGCCTTCCCTCGATAGCTACTACAGTAGCACCGGAGGCTTCCTGGATTCCGAAGATGAGACCTACGATGAGCTTCGTGACTTCTTTGCCGATAGTACTCTGCTGGATGCAGATGCTGAACTCGAGTTCCCCTCTGCGGATTTCAATTTCGGTAGCGTGACCGCTGCTTTTGACTATCCGGGAGATCAAGTCGCCGCAGGATTGGATTTATATGTGGCTCCTTTCCAGTCGATTGAACTAAACACCACCGGTCACTTCAGCTTCACCGATTCGAATGGCACCTATTTTGAAATGCAAGATGGCGTGCTTGAAATCGATGATTTCTTCATTGATGACACTGCGTATCTTCGTGGCTATGGTGATAACCCGCTGATTATTTACGCGACCGGTGAGGCTGAAATCAAGGGCATCCTTGACGTCAGCGGTGACCATGCCATGACTCCACCGACGATTACTTTCCCCACTATTCCGGAGCTTGGAGCATCCGGCCAGTGTGGTGGGGGTGATGGCGGTGACGCCTCCCAGGAGACTGCCAGTGAGACTCTGCGTGCAGGGCGTGGAAGCGGAGCATTCTCCCTCGGTCTTGGTGGCGGTGGTGGGGAGGCCAGTCTTAACTGGCAATCTGAAGATCACAGCCCGCGTTTCGAAGCGGAGATTGCCGGTGGCGGCGCCGGTGGCACTTTCGCGCTGACCACAAATTCGTCGGTCACCTGGTCGCAATGGGATGGCGCCAGCAACCCTGAGGGCTTTGACGACAGCGGTCCGGATTTGCGCATTGACCGCCATACCGTTTTCGATGATGGTACCGGCGAAATTGATATGGCCGCGGTTGCGGCCTGGTTCTCCGGCGGTGAAGACGGTCTCCGCGGCAATTCATGGCGTGACGCCAACACCAATGAGCCTCCACCAGCCGGCCAGGGCCCTCTTGGCCAATATGGTGGCTACGGCATGGAGGATATGGAGCGTGACGAAGACGTAAATGACCGTAACGATTTGGATCCGGCCTGGACTGCAAACGGTCCACTCTCGCCAGACCCAGACCCGGAGTTCGGTTACGGGCACCCAACCCAGGGTGCTGACCCGGGCTTCACAAATTCATCAGTATTCGTCAAGACCAGCTCAACCAACGACGACTTCTGGGGCAAGCGCTACAACGGATTTGACATTCCTCCATCATTACTGGTCGGTGAACTAGCTACCCCATGGGCTGGGGTGGGCGGTGGTGGTTCCGGAGACTCTTCGGTGGTCATAAGGATGGACCTCGACCTTGATAGTTTCCTGGATCCTCTCTCCGACTTCTTCCCCGATACCCAATTCCCCAACGGAACTACCGTTAATTACTACAAGGGAGCTG
>NVRO01000044.1 GCA_002400895.1 Planctomycetota bacterium | reverse complement strand
CGCCGATGCCGGCCACCATCAGCAGGACTAGCAGGATGCCGAAGATGCTAACCACAACGGGAGCCGCGCCCACTGCCAGCGAGACGAGATACAACCCGCCGCCGACGACGATCGCGTCCCAGGGATTCTGTTGGCTTCCGAGACTTGCCATCAGACAGGCGCCTTGGGAGGGAAGTTGGGCGTGAACGTCTTGCGCGGCGGGTTGAAGAAGGGTCGCTCGACGACCGTCGCCGTCACCCTGCGACGTTCGAACTCGACGGTGTGTTCGACTTGGAGCTGCGTGCCGGGCTCGCCATGTGCACGGTGAACCTGAGCCAGGGCAAGCGACTTCTTCAGCGTCGGCGACCAGGTGCTGGAGGTAACCTGGCCAACCTGAGCCCCGGAAGCCTGGTATATGGGGACCGCGCTGCGGCAAGCCATCGGCGCCAGGTGCGGCGGTACGTCGTACTCGGCGTGCAGTTCTTCGAGTTCTGCCCAATCCAATTCGAGGCCGACGAAACCCCACCTGGGTCCGGTCTTGCGCTCATGGATGAGCGCCTCRCGRCCAATCCAGCCTTCGCGGTCGAGGTTCACCGTCCATCCGAGCCCGGCCTCCGCAGGCGAGGACTTGCGCACCTCGGTGAGGCAGCTGCGTGCGGAGACGTAGTCGATTCCCTGCAGAACGAAACCCGCCTCGATGCGCGCAACGTCGAGGGCATCAAGTCCGATGGGTTCCATGTTGTGGGGTCTCCCGGCTTCGAGCAGGGCGTCGTAGAGCGTGATTGCATCATCGTTCGCGACCCATAGCTCATAGCCAAGGTCACCGGTGTAGCCGGTGCGCGTGACCCAGCCTTTCGCTCCGGCCAGCCGACAGGTTGCAAGTCCGAAGAAACGCAATGAGTCTAGGTCGGTGTCGGTGACTGTCTTAAGGATGTCGCGGGAGCGCGGCCCCTGGAGCGCGAGAGCCGAGATTCGGTCGGTCGAGTCTTCAACCTCCACCTGGTAGCCGCGGCGGTGACGATCGAACCAACCGAGCCAGGCTTCCGAGCAGGTGACGCGATAGGCCTCAGGGCCGAGGCAGGCGATGGTTCCGTCATCGAGGGTCTTACCCTCTCCGTCGCACATGCAGCCATAGGCGACGCGGCCGGGCTTGAGTTTGGTGATGTCACGGGTCCACAGCCGTGCGAGGAACCGCGCTGCGTCAGGCCCGGTCACCTCGTACTTGTAGAGCGGGGTGACGTCGAGGAGACCAGCCGAACAGCGGATTGCAAAATACTCACGCTCCGAGTGGGCGTCAAAGTTGCAAACTGCGGCGTAGCCAGACCACTCTTTCCAGGCCATGCTCTGCATGAGGGAGGAGGTGCGATCGTGGAAAGGGGTCGTGCGGGGCATCAAACAAGGATGCTACCGCCTGGATAAGTCCTCCAAAAATCAAAAGATAATATCTAATGCTGGTAGCGCACCACTTTGGCTTTACATTATTAGTCTGGCCAGGGGGTTTGATAGGCGCCGTACCACCCAGAATTCAAACTCAATAGCCTGGAAGTAAACGCTGAGGCCGGAAGGTGCGCCGAGCGGCACCACAAAGGTGTGAGAAGCGTAACCCAAACCACTTGCATAGATTGCAATATACGGAACGATGGGCACGGACAAGTCCATGGTCAAACCGAAGTCGGTCTGAGTCGGGCCGGTTCCGGTCAGTGAGTAAAGAATCGCTGCGCCGGCAAAGGAACGGGCACCGAACACCTCAAAGGTGGCGAAATCTCCAGGGGTCAGAGTGATGGGGGGATCCATCTCCAATAAGAAGCGGTCGTCGGCGTGGTCTAGCGGGTCCGTTTCGAGTGGGTCCAGCAAGCCGTTGCGGTCAAGGTCTTCCATGCCGTCGTTGAGGCCGCCTCCGTCGCTGTCGACATCGAGCGGGTTGGTGCGAGTGGAAGGGTCATTGTCCGGAACAAATACTGACAGGTCAGTACCCATACTTGGTTGCACCAGGCCATTTTCGGTTCCGTCCTGAATGCCGTCACCATCGCTGTCACCCCTGGAAGCATCCAACTCTCCCGAGTCGGCACGACCATTGAAGTTGACATCCTCGCTGCCGTCGCCATAACCATCATCATCGCTGTCAAAGTCGAGAGGGTTGGTCAAAGTGTCAGGGTCGGCGTCGGGGACAAAGATTGACAAATCAGTACCACCAATACCGTTGGCGGGGTCTCCCGGCCAACCAGTGGTAATCCCCACCTCGGTGCCGTCCAAAATTTGGTCGCCATCGCTGTCCGCATTCAGGGGGTCGGTTCCCAGTACCGGCGGGGTGTTTAAAAGTTCAATAATCCCCGGGAGACGGTCGCCACACAAAATGGAATAGCCGAGGTCGTTCCATTCGCCAACAGCGGTCAGGTGGACAAAATCTTCGTCGCCACCGAAGGCATTGGGTTCACCGGGACGCCAATTGGTAAAGGACAGTGCTTCACCGGAAATCCACTCAAATGAATTTTCGATGCGGTGGTCATGCAGCCCAATCCAGGGTCCGTTGAGTTCGGAGTGCAGGTCGCATGAGGGTTGATAAATGTAAATCATCAACCAGTTGTTTTCTGCTTGGGAACGAATCGTTGCCAATTGACCGCCAACCGAAATGGCTTCGGCCTGTGCTTGTTCCCAAGTACCGGGTCGGCTCAGGCGGTACCAGTTATTGTTAATCGGGTTGTTAATCCAGGACGGGTGAGGCGACATCAACTCCTGTCCATCGGACAGTCCGTCGTCATCGCTGTCCTGGTCCCTGGGGTCGGTACCCCACAAGTTATCTTCATCCCAATTACTGATCCCGTCTCCGTCTGCATCCAGCAAATGATCGGGATGGAAATTAATTTCAACTACGCCGGGGAAATGAGTGTCAATATCGAGGTCTGCCCATTCACTCGGATACGGAGCATTGGGGCCGAGCATAACGCAAGCATCTTCGTTGGTGGTGTTGTCCGGTTGATTGGGAGCCCAATTTGTGTGGGTAATGAAATCACCTGATGACCACACCCAGCGGGATTCATAGGCGATGTCATTGAAGCCAGTCCAAAAGGCGCCCAGTACCCCGAAGTTGTTGTAAAGCCATCTGTCCTCATGCATGTCCTCAATGCTCACCAGATGACCATTCAAAGATTGCGCGTAGTTTTCGGCATCCTGCCAACTTGATGCTGGAGCGAGTTGATACCAATGCTTGGTAACAGGGTTGTAAATCCAACCACTTTGAGCATGACCGACACTCGTCAGGAGCAGGAGGCTTGCAAGGAGGATAAAAGTACGCATTTGCATTACCACTTTTAGAAAATGGCAAATTTCATTGTACCTTACAAAAGCAGTAAAGTGCCGGACTTTAACCTTCCTGATACAAAGTACTTAGGCAAAGACAGGAGAACCAGAGATTAGCCGGTCCAGGATGCTCAGGCTGACTGGTGCTGGTTGTCAAGAACCAGTTGGCGAAAGCGGGCGAAGAGGTGAGCTGCGTCGTGGGGTCCGGGTGCCGCTTCGGGGTGGTATTGGACCGAAAAAACCGCCATCTCGGTATGCCGCATTCCCTCGATGCTGTCGTCATTACCGTTGCGATGGGTCGCAATCAGGCCGGTTCCCTCCAAGCTGCCGGGGTCAACCGCGAAGCTGTGGTTCTGGGAAGTAATGTCGATGCGCCCGCTTTCCATTTCAATCACCGGATGATTGACACCGTGGTGACCGAACTTCATCTTCATGGTAGAAGCACCAAATACATGGGCAAGGATTTGATGCCCCAGGCAAATACCGAGAATCGGCAGGCCTTGATTTGCGAGTTCACGGATGTTGTCCGGAGCACCGACCACCGCCGCCGGGTCACCAGGACCGTTCGAAAGAAACACCGCTTCAGGATTCATTGCGAGCACTTCTGCCGCGGTAGTTTTGGCCGGCACTACAGTTGGTGCAAATCCAGCACTCACCAGGCAGCGCAGAATATTCCGCTTTACCCCGAAGTCGTAGACCACCAATGGAATCGGTCGGGAGGAAATGTCCTCCAGGTTGTCGCTGCTGGCCATTTCCGGAAAGTTGAATCTGTCGGGCAAAGCTTCGCTCCAGTCATAAGAACTCTTGCAGCTGACCTCGATGGCAAGGTTGCGTCCATCCAGAGACTGGTGGGCGCGGGCCTTGGCAAGCAGAGTTTGGTGGTCGAGATTATCGGTGGAAATGACTGCACGCATTTCACCCTGCTTGCGCAACTTGAGGGTCAGCTCGCGAGTGTCAATTCCGTCGATGGCAACCACTCCATGTTGTTCGAGGTACTCGGGCAGACTACACTCGGCACGCCAGTTTGAATAGATCGGCGAACACTCGCGCATGATCATGGTTTCTGCCCAGCAGCGGTTGCTTTCGTCGTCGGCTTCGGTGCAACCGTAATTCCCGATTTGCGGATAGGTCATGACCACACCCTGGCCACGGTAGGAAGGGTCGGTGAGGATTTCCTGGTAGCCGGTCATGGCAGTATTGAATACCAGTTCGCAGGCGCGTTCACCAGCGGCGCCGACCGAGCGCCCGTTGAAGACGGTGCCATCTTCAAGGACCAAAATGGCGGGGGATGGTGCGACCATTAAAGGCCCATCTTCCGTTCGCGCCACCATTCAAGCCAGTCTTCCTCGCGCTCTCCGGGATTTTCCCCACTAAGTCGGCGCAGAGCTCGCATCGCAGCTCGGCTGACACTGGTTGAAATGATTCGGACTTCGAGCATCGTGCCTTCGGTCAGTACGGTGGTGATGGGATTGGCGATGGCTGCAGCCCCGGCAACCTCCACGTCAAAGTCGGTGACCAGGGAAATCTGGCGGCCGGAGAAGAAAAAACTACCAGGTTCCCGACGGGCCGCAGCCACCGCTACCATCAGCACTGGGAGTGCGGCATCAGCCTCGGAGTTGCCGAGGTGTTCGGCGGCGATTTCTCGATAGCTACCTTTTGCTCCCCGCAGCAGGGCCATGGCCCATTGGCTGATACTTTCATCCCGGGAAAGTACCAGCATGGCATCGGCACATTCAGCTCGAACCAACTTATTGGGGTCTTCCAAGCTGAAGGCCGTTAGCGGCCTGAACATGTCAGCTTCCTGCTGATGGGCGGCAAGAACGGCTGCCGCACATTGGGTGCTGATGGACTTGGTGCGCAATCCACGACGCAAATCTGCAAGCCCCAACCGGCGTTTCGGGCTTGCGCCGGGGCCACCAATCTCTTCCAAAAGACGTCCGCACAATAATGCACCCTGTGCCAAGTCTGCCTTGCCGAGCAAATCCCAAGCCAGCTCGATACGCTCCTCGTTACTCAGCCTGGCTGGCAAAGGGTCGATGCGATATCCCCACTGGCGCACCAGTTCCATCAATAGAGAAATTTGTTCGACACTGAGCTGGTCAGCCTCGGATATGGTGAGGGCAGTTGTTAATTCACTTAGCAAACCTCGCTGGTTGCATCGTTGCGCCCAGGCGGAAAAGTTGTTGTTGCGCATTTTCCTGAGCAGTGCGCGTTCAGCAGCAGTGTCGACCAACCCGCTGACCGGGTCGGTTGGACAGTTAATAATCCCAAAAGGTGATTTCACCTGCAAGTCACCAATGGCAGCATCGGAACCACAAGGAATTCTTTGGCCGGAGGATGTTATCGCCAGGTCCTGTGGCAAAACTACAAGCAGCAGCAGGTGGAAACACACCATGCCCTCCAGTATGCCCCATGAATCAATCGATGCACACCTATATGGTGATTAGTTTGGTGTTTGTTGTGCCCTGATCAGTTTCATTGCCCGCGGAGCTCCGCGGTAATGCATTCCGAAGGCTTTCCCGTAGGAGGTGGTTTGCGGGAAATGCTCCCATGCATCCAGCACTACTGCACCCAAATCGGGATTCGGGTCAAGTGTGTGGGCGTAAGCCAGGCCGTAAACACAGAGTCCGGTTACGCCGCTCCCAGGCTCGTCGGAGCGGTTCGGTTCATTGTGGAAACCATGTTTGCTCCAGTTGTAAAGTTGCTGCGACCAATTTTGCGCGATTTCAATCAGGTAGTCCGCAATCACCCTAGATGGCTTGAGGCGATGGTATTCGGCCAGTGCTTCCATCGTAATTCCCGCGTTTATGCTGGAACGGATGCGGGTGTAGTCAATCTCTATCAACGTTTGCGCACAGAGATCGGCCGCTGCCTGCAAGTCGGCGTGCAGTTGTTGATGCTGGTTTTGCCCGGTTGTCAGGTCCAGCAAGGTCAGGGTATTTACCAGTGGCCAGGCAACGTTACGAGTGAACACCTTATTGCTGCTGTTTACATGGACGTCGATTACATTCTCAATCGCTGCCGGGATGACGTACTTGGTGTGATGACGGGCAAACTTGAGCGCAACTTCACCGAGTCGTGGTTCGCCGGTTAAAAAGTATGCCCAAGTGACCCCTTGAATCACTGCATGACTACCCATGTGTCGGTAATCCGGAATCGGGTCGTTGTCGATGTGGAAGGAGGGAAAGTTTTCCCAGCTGCCTCCGAACAAATCAAAGAACGGCTCGAATTGAGTATTGGGGTCGGTGAATCCAAGTGCTTGTGAGCGCGGATGACCGGCTATTCCGGTAGCCATTTCCAGCATGTCAATTTCGCCACCGGCTTCGAGGGAGGCTTCAATTTCAAGGACTTCGTTGGCGCCAATCATCAACAAGGCGCGATCCTTGATTTCAGCGCCGATAGCACCGTTTTCCTGTTCGTGATTAATCCATCTCTCCAGCTTGGCAGTGAAGCCGGAGTCGTAGGCGAGCTCTGCCCAGGCTATCAAACCATTTATAGTGCCGTCATATTCGCTCGAGTTGCGGGCCTGTTCAATTAATTCGACGGTAAACAGCTTGGCAATCCATGCTTCCAGGTGGTGCCGGGTAGCGCGGTGTTGAAAGGCTCCGCCGTATGGGGCGATGTCGACATCGGCGTAATGCCAGGCACTTTCAAGTGCTGGCTCCAAGTAGGAAATTTCCCCGGTGCGCATGAACTGCATCAGCATTACTGCGGCCGGGTCGTACTCCTGTTGCATTGCTCCCCAATAGGAAGGATTGCGTTTGGTGAAACAGAAGTTCTAGACAATTCATCTATTCTATTTTTTACATCAGCAAACATTTGAGGATTCAAAAAAGCCCTTTCAATTAATGGATTATCAGATTCCCATTCACTTGAAGTTCGGTGGTATTGATAGGGCATCCAATCATAATAGGAAAGCGTTTTATCCATATCCCAAGGCAAGAGTTCCCATCTTCCTCTGTTATGGTAGAGGTAATAATTATGGTAATAAGTACTAGCGTTTGCTAAATAGATATTTAAAGCAATGATATTAACGGGTTGGGGATAATTAAAAACAGACTTTAGTTAGGTTCGATCCCAACTTTTTCAAGTGCTTCAAAAAAAGCATTTTCTTCTCCTCCATTTGATAAGTGGCTTTCTGACCAGTAAACGGACAATAATTCACACGAGAATAATATTCTCCGTTAGTTACATAAATACAACCATTATCAATTGTTGATTCATCAATATAAACTAAAACATTTATCGTATTTCCAAATCCAGATTGTATCCAATAATCATCTTGATGGTATGGGAATCCATCACTTAATGGTGGTTTAAATCTTAACTGACTTTGTATAGGAAAATGAGG
>NVRO01000043.1 GCA_002400895.1 Planctomycetota bacterium | reverse complement strand
ACCGCCGCCGGCACAAGCACCAATAACCACAATGAAGGGATCAGTGGACGGGTCAATGCGGGCGCAGACGAGGACACCGTCCACAAGGCAAAGGCCGCCGCCATACCCGCAGCAAAGCGCGGGTAGTTGAAATCATCTTCCTTGGAAGTCGGATCCATCGCTTGGATTATTTCCCGCTGAAGCGTGGTGCGCGCTTCTCCATGAAGGCGTTGAGCGCTTCGACTCGGTCACTGGTCTTGACGATGGTTTGGTAACAGGAAGCTTCGAGAGCCAGAGCTGCCTCGGTGCTGAGGCCCTGCCCACCATCAATCGCTGCCTTGGCCGCACGTAAGGCCAAAGGCCCCTTGAGTCCGAGTTCATCCAGCACCTCTGCGGCAAGCTCAGCGCCACCGACAAAGTTGATCAGACCATGCTCCAGGGCTTGATTAGCGTCGATGCGGCGAGCCAACAGAATCAGTTCCTTGGCTCTGGCACTACCGACCAGGCGGGGCAAACGCACGCATCCGCCAGCACCGGGAATAATCGCAAGACCGGTTTCGGGCAGACCAATCAAAGCATCCTCATGCATTACCCGCAAATCGCAAGCCAATGCCAGCTCGCAGCCACCACCAAGGGCATGACCATTGATATAGGCAAGGGTCGGCTGCGGCAAGTTGGCGAGGTCATTCATGGCGCCACTGATATTGGCTACAAATTCACGAACTTGGGATTCATCCATACCACGGCGTTCTTTCAAGTCGGCACCGGCACAAAAACTTTTTTCTCCGGCGCCGGTCACCAGCACCGTCCATACCCCGGAGTCAGCCGCTATTTCCGCCAACACTTCCCGCAAACGCAGCAGCGTGGGCAAGGAAAGCGCGTTGCGCACTTCGGGACGATTGATGGTAATGCGGGCGCAATGTCCTTCGCGCTCGCACAAAATCAGGTTGTTGTCAGCATTCGCCATGGCGGTCACACTAAATCTTATCTCCGAGGCATTGGCGCAGGAAATCACCTGCCAGGCTCAAGTGGTGGCGGTCAACCCGGTGGCTTGCTCCGAGTTCATCCAGCAAACCCACCAACTCCAGGGTGTCGAGGTTGCCCGCGGCTCCGGGTGCGAACGGGCAACCCCCGCATCCACCTACCGCAGCATCAAAGTGACGGATGCCAAGCTCATATCCTACCCGACAGTTGGCGAGGGCGCGGCCATGGGTGTCATGCATGTGCAATCCCAACTCCAGCTCCGGGTGGGGTTGGCGAATTTGGCCAATCAAGTGCTCCACCTGCTCGGGATGACCGACCCCCAAGGTGTCGGCAATCACCACCAGTTCGGCGCCGGCGCCAACAAATCCGGTCACCACTTCGAGCACATTTTCAGTCGCGACCTCGCCCTGGTAGGGACATCCGCAAGCCATTGAAACATAGGCCCGCACCACTTTGGACTCGGCAACAGCGCGTTCAATCAGCCGGCAACTCTCCGCCAGAGCCCGCTCCCGCGACATGCCGACGTTGGCCTTACTGTGCTGCTCGGATGCAGAGACCAACACCGTCACCCCGGTAAGGTCGGTGGCAAGAAAATCATCCATGCCGCGCTGATTGGCAAGCAATGCGTAGAAATCACCCGAGGAAGCGGACAAAGCAGCAGCCAGCTCGGCAGTGTCGGCCAACTGCGGTAGCAAATCAGCACGAACAAAAGACCCGATCTCAATACTGTCGACTCCGGCAGCGAGCAACATTTCAACCAACTTCAACTTGTCCCTGGTCGACACAATCCGGGCTTCGTTTTGCAAGCCGTCACGCGGAGCGACTTCGTGAATCCTGACCTGGGTGGAATTCATTGCTTCCTGAGCTGCTGCGAAATCGTGAGGTTGGTGCTCATGGGTAAAGTGGGACATGGGAGGCAATCGCTTTTGATTTGCGCAGGATTTGCTGACGCCACCAATCACTCTCGGAATCAGCAAGGTCTTTGCCCAGGTAACGCAACAAAAACTCATGGTGGCGCTCTTCCTTCAAGAAATCGCCACATGAGCAATGGAGCGCCGCCAAATCCTTGACCAGCCAACGCCGCCGCGGAGAATTTCGCCGCACCACCCTTTGCAAATCAATCATACAGGGCCTCCCCCAATCCTGTTGGTCTGCCAGATGCAGGTGATTGGCATAAAAATCACGGTGAAAGAAGCCGGCATCGTGAAAGCGGCGCAGCTCAACGGCCAACTCCAGCCACCAGGATCGGGGTGGATGGTGGCCCCCTTGGAGTTGGCTCAACAAGGTGCGGTCGCCGGCAGATTTGGTCAACAGAAAGGAAGCCGCCAAGGAGCCGAAACGGCCTGGCATCTCGCCGCATCCGATTACCGGTGGCACCGAAAAACCCAGCTCCTGCAACTCCAGATGGCGTTGAAACTCACTGCGGGCGGGACTTGGACGCAGCCATCGTGTACCCAGCGAAGAATGGAGGTGTTTTTTCAAAAACAGGACGCCGGCGGAGGAATCGACCCGCCAAGTCTCGCGGCCCGGCATTTCCCGCACCAGCTCACCAGCCCGGAACAAAATGGCGTCCTCGCAGGACATAATCCCGAGAGCAGACAAAACTTCCTTCCCTGCGGGGTCGACAAAGCTGAGCATGAGCTAATTCTGGCGCAAACATCCCATGAACACAAGGCAGCATTTTTTGTTAAGTGAATAGCCATAGTTCGCCTCGCAAGGTAACCTTTTGAGTCCTTCAGCGGCTACCCCCCCCCGCAGCCGTAACCCCCACATCATGTCGGATACTGCGACAACTGCTCCCGACCTCGAATCAAACCCGTTCGTGCAAATGCAACGGCGGTTCGAGCTCGCTTCCAACCTGCTCGGCCTCGACCCCGGCTTGGCAAAAGTGCTGGAAACGCCGGCACAGGAAATGTCAACTTCGGTGCCGGTGCAGATGGACGACGGTTCAATGCGGGTCTTTACCGGCTACCGGGTCCAGCACTCAATCGCCCGTGGCCCCGCCAAGGGCGGAATCCGCTACTCACCAAATGTGACCCTGGATGAGATTCGCGCCATGGCGGCGTGGATGACCTGGAAATGTGCAGTGGTCAACGTTCCCTTCGGGGGCGGAAAGGGTGGGATAATTTGTAATCCACGGCGAATGTCACAGCATGAGCTGGAACGGATGACCCGGCGCTACACCTCCAACTTGCTCGACCTGATTGGCCCGGAGCGCGATGTCCCGGCTCCCGACATGAACACCAATGAACAAACCATGGCCTGGTTCATGGATACCTACTCGATGCACACCCGCGCCACCACCACCGCGATTGTGACCGGTAAGCCGATTGGCTTGGGGGGATCCCAGGGCCGGCGCGAAGCAACCGGACTGGGTGTTGCCCTCACTACCCGGGAATCACTCAAACACCTCGGACTGCCTGCAAGCGGTGCGCGAGTGGTGGTCCAGGGCGCCGGCAATGTAGGCGGTCTCGGTGCATTATTCCTGCATGAGATGGGCCACAAGGTGCTCGCTATTTCCGATATTTTCGGAGCGATTCACAATGCAGATGGACTCGACATGCCGGCAGTGCTCGACTACCTGAAAGAGCGACGGACGCTTGAAAACTTCCCCGGTGCGGAAGCCATCGCCAACTCCGAACTCCTCACTCTGGATTGTGATGTGCTGGTTCCGGCCGCCACCGAGAACCAAATCACCTCGCGCAACGCCGCCGATATCAAGGCCCGGGTAATCATTGAAGGTGCCAATGGGCCGACCACTGCCGACGCCGACCGCATCCTGGCCGAAAAGGGAGTGTTCGTCGCCCCTGACATCCTCGCCAATGCGGGCGGGGTAACTGTTTCATATTTTGAATGGGTCCAGAACCGGATGGGCTACTTCTGGGATAAGGAAGATGTGTTCAAACGCATGGAGAAAATCATGGTCAAGGCCTTTGATGACATCGTCGCGGCTGCCAAAACCTACGACACCACCCCGCGCATCGGCGCCTACTGCGTTGCGATTGATCGGGTTGCCTACTGTCTGCAAATGAGAGGCTTGTATGCCTAAGACCGACCCGATTACCGCCAGTGAGTTCGAAGAGCAACAAGCYCCGMNCCCKMYYSTCGACRAKGASRAYCCGTTYYMSTCGATGATGGAGCGGTTCGACGAGGCCGCGGCGATTTTGTGCCTCTCCCCGGACGCTTACATGGTCTTGCGCAAACCGGATCGTGAGTTCAAGTTCGCAATCCCGATTACCGACAAGGATGGCAAAATTCACGTTTTCAACGGTTTCCGCATCCGCCACAACTTGTCGCTCGGCCCCTGTCTCGGTGGCCTGCGCCTGGATGCCAATCTGCGCCGCGATGAACTGTGTGCCCTGGCRGCGTGGAACACCTGGAAATGCGCGGCACTCAACATTCCTTTYGGCGGCGCCATGGGTGGARTCGACTTCGACCCGCGCGAGCACGACCGCTCAATGACCGAAGCTGTAGTGCGCCGTTACACCTCCGGTTGTCTTGACCTGATTGGCCCGGAGAAGGACATCCTCACCCCCGACTTGCACTGCGATGAGCAGATCATGGCATGGTGTCTGGATACCTACTCGATGCACGCCCGCCAGACTGAAAGCGCGGTGGTGCTCGGAAAGCCGGAGGGGTTGGGTGGAACTCTCGGGCGCAAGGACGCTGTCGGACGTGGTCTGCGGGTGCTCATTGAACGCCGCCGTGAAGACATGGGCCTGACTGGTCCGGCCAAGATTGTGGTCATGGGCTCCGGGGTTATCGGTTCCCAGGTGATGCGTGAACTTTCCACCAACGGGCACATGATTATTGGCGTTGGCGATCTCCGCGGGGGGATTCATAACCCCAACGGCATTGACATCGAGGCGGTACTTGACCACCGCAATAAAACCGGCACTGTTGATGGATTTTCAGGTGGCGATGCAATCAGTGAAAGCGAATTACTGCGGCTCGAGTGTGACGTACTGGTGCCGGCAGCGGTAGCCAAGCAGATTACCGGCAAGAACGCCGGTGACATTCAAGCGCGGATGGTGGCAGAAGCCGCCAATGGCCCGACCAGCGCCCGCGGCGAGCGCATTTTGTTCGAACGGGGCATTCCCGTCATTCCCGACCTGCTCGGCAACTCCGGCGCCGCCATCATCGCCTACTTCGRATGGGTACAAAACCGGATGGGCTACAAATGGACCGAGGACATTGTTCACGAACGGCTCGACCGCATGGCACTGGAGGCCTATGAGCGCGCGCGCAAACTGAGCGGTGAGCAAAAAGTAAGTTTGCGGCTCGCAACCTGCATGATCGGAGTCAAGCGAGTGGCTTACTTCGACCGGCTACGCGGTATTTACGCCTAGGCGCGAAGCGACCGCTGGATTTAGCGGCTATCTGCGCACCAAGTTGCGCACCCGCTGCCACACATAGGTCGGCAGACTGGTGAAGCGGTTGCGATTTGCGCGTGCAGCATTCAATACCGCAAACGGAAAACTRATCCACTTGGCAAGCGCGAAGGGCTGCCACAGACCGGCATCCACTTTCTCATAACCGGAGGCGCGCATGACCTTGCTRCAAGCCGCCTGGATTACACCTATCTCCGCTTTGGACAATCTATTTTTCCATCCTTCAACCGGATTACGGTTAATGCCGCCATCGGAGTCATATTGCTGGAATGACGARTTGACCATCGGGACGTCGAGCATTTTCGGCTCTGGCTGCATTCCCAACCACGCACAAACTTCCCGGTTGGTCTGTTCGGCGTTCAGCACCAGATCTTCGTAGCGCAACAACATCACCCGCTCCTTGCCATGTTTGCGAACCGCGGCCAAGCTTGCGTTAACCGCAGAACTCCACATGAAGGTGGCAATCAGGATGTGATAGGAAGAACGGGTCCGTTTGTGCTCATCCTCCAGGGCTTTGGAATGCCCAGGATCGCGGTCAAAGTCATGACCGCCCTGGCTTTTCCAGTCGCGATAGGAAGCCACCACACCGCGGGGGTCCCGGGCCATGCAAATGACCTTTGCCTGGGGATAGGCAGCAAGGATTTCGTCAATCCGAAAAGCATGGCGGGGTGTTTTCTCACCCCATCTCGACTTGCCCTGGCGTTCGGCGTCGAGCTGGCAAAAGGAGCTGAAATAGTCGTCCGCCGAGCCACCGCGGGCGGCCACCTTGGCGACCATGTCTGCTCGCGGCATCCACCCCTGCTCGGGGTCACCCTGGTGGCCGAAGGGCCGATGACTAAGCGCCAAAAACCAGTCCTCACAGCGCCGTCGGGACTCTTCATCAAGATTCTTTTGCAAATCCAAGTCAAGCCGCAGGTCATCAAACCAATGGGTCTCGGCGGTAATGTGGACGTCGCTATGGTGACAGAGCATGGCACGCAACAAAGTCGTCCCGGAGCGTGAAGGGCCAACGATAAATATGGGTTGTTCTGCTAGCTCCTGATTACTCATTAGGAACCATTCCCCGGTGGTTCACCCCAATGAAGTTTGGAGCGTAAACGTGCGAAGAAATTACTCTCCGAATCCACCACCAGATGGAATTTGCGGGTACTCGGAGAAACCACTATGCAGTCGCCAGCCTGTAGTCGGAGCTCGACGTGACCATCGGCGGTGAAACCACATTCATCATGCACCTGCAACCTGGCGATACGGCTTCCGGGCAGAACCACCGGGCGCTGATTGAGAGTATGTGGAGCAATCGGCGTGACCACCCAGGCATCAAGACGCGGGGACAACACCGGGCCCCCGGAGGCAAGCGAATAAGCAGTGGAACCGGTTGCGGTCGAAATAATCAAACCATCGCCACGATAGGTGCATACCGGGCGGCGGTCGACGGTCAGATCGACCTCGACCATGCTCGCGCCCCATTCCCGCATCACCACGGTTTCGTTGAGGATGTGAGTGTCGAGCAACTTTTTTTTACCACGCTTGATGACAACCCGCATCATCGCGTGGGATTCACAATTTCCAGCGCCGTTAATCACCCGATCAAGGGCATCCAGCGCCGTTTCGGGAGAAAAAGCCGTGAGAAAACCGATGCGGCCATGGTTGATTCCCATTACCGGAATCGAGCGTTTACCCAGGCGATGAGAGCAAGCCAGCATCGCACCATCTCCACCGAGAACCAGCACCAAATCCGGCTTCGATTCGATGGGAGCTAGGCTTCTCTCCAGGTTGACTCCGACAATGGTTACCCGCTTTCCCATATGGCGAACCAATGCTTGAGCATTTTCGCTTACACGAGGCTTTTCATTATCACCGAGAATCAGGACTCGGATCTTGCGGGATTTGGGGAAGCACAGCTTGTCGCCCCGGCAAATGCTCCGCCGCGATGTTCTCCCATTGGCCCGTGATTCAGGCATAGTCCTCGCGGACTGCCGAGCTCAGTTTGTCGACTGTTCCGCTGCCGAAGTACTCGCCCCAGCTGCTCACCAATGCTGACACCGATAAACCACACTCCTCCAACTGTTCCTCGCGGGTGGTTGCATGAGCGATGAAACGGTCCGGAACCCCGGAACGCTGCAGACCAATGGTCAGGCCGAGGTCGGCGACCGCTTCAGCAACCGCCGAGCCGAATCCTCCGTTGAGGGCATGCTCTTCGACCGTCGCCATCCGCGAATGACGGCGCGAGGCAAGCGCCAGTGCACCGCGGTCAAGCGGACGACAGAAACGGGCGTCCCAGACTTCAAGTT
>NVRO01000042.1 GCA_002400895.1 Planctomycetota bacterium | reverse complement strand
GATCGAGGTGGTGGCCAAGAAGCCGTTCGAGAAGGTTCTTGAGGAGAGAATATTCGACCCGCTGGAGATGACCGATACTGCCTTCCATGTCCCCTCATCCAAATGGTCCCGTTTGGTCGCTGTTCATTCGACCCGTCCCGATGGCAGGGTCGGACCAAAACTTCCGGGTTATGAAACCGTTTACAAAAAAACTCCGCGAGCACCATCGGGTGGAGGAGGCTTGGTTTCCACCCTAAAGGACTACGGCCGATTCTTGCAGATGCTYCTGCAGCAAGGAGAATGGGAGGGAGTGCAAATAATAAAACCKGAGACGYTGGCRCGGATGATTGACCCGGAACCTTCYCTTGMACTCCCGAAYCCATTTTGGGCYCGCTTCGGGCTCGGCTTTGAATTGAATGGATTTRATCGGRAGACCGGTCTTCCCGACACCTATGGATGGTCCGGAATGGCGCGCACTTTTTATCGRGTGTTCCCGGGACACGACACCGCAGCGATTGTTTTCACCCAAGCGATACCGTTTTCACCAGAACCTGGTGAAAGCTTCTTTCACCAGGTCGGCGAGGCAATCGAGTCGCTTGCCGAAAAAGACTAAGCCGCAGACTTATTGGGAACTGGCAGTCCTTCGTAATTCATCGAGGTCGGCTTTCATCGGGTCGAGCATGCGCTTTGCCCGAGGATTATTTTCACCATAGAAATCCAGGTGCAGGCTATATCCTCGTTCGAACATTTCAAGATCCTTGCGCTCCTTCGCCTCGGCCATGACTGCCGCCCAGAATGAGCGGTTGAATTTGGTAGGCAATAGGTCGTTGGAAGCCATCTCGTACAGCCGTGCTTGGGCAGCGGCTTTGGCGTCAGGACCACCACGCGCCGACCGCAGCAGGGAATTGATTTCCAGTCCGACCAAGAGGGAATCTATTTCCTCTATCTTCGATTTCCATGCCCTCGCTCCTTTCCTGGGGACTTGAAGAGTAGCGCGACGATTCTTGGCGACCTGAAAATCAACGGCATCAGCCTGGAGTTCAGCAAGCAGAAGGTCGACCACTAAATCGTCGGCGCCATTGGCAACTTTTTCTCGTAGCGCAATGAGCTCTTTGGCGGCGGTGCCACCAGCAACCAGAGAATCCATATCACGACCTGACGGTTTGCCCAGTTTATTACCATCGGCATCCATGTAAATCAGATAAGGGAATCCGGTGCCTCCATAATCGCGCAACAGTGCGTCGTGCTCAAGGTCCGGAATTCTGGTCATCACACTCAGAAAGGGAATTACCTTCCCACTGGTCCAATCACTGAACTCGTCGCTGGAGAGTGAACTACCCTCCAATGATTTGCAAGGACCTCAGGGTGCGTATGAGCGCGTGAAGTAGGCGAACACGATTTTGTCCTCCTCCTTCGCCCGCCTCAGGACATCGTCCAGATTTTCACTCCAACCACCGTGGGCAACCCACGGCTCGGAGATTTTAGCTTGGTATTTTGCAACCAGGTCATCCTGAGCCATCAGCGGAGCCGATGACAACACGCCTGCAACTACACTGGCTGATAAGAGGATATGTTTCATGGCGGTCATCATAGTTAATTATCTGGTGCACGACGGCCATAAAGTAAGCGGTAAATTTCATATGCCGCTGCGAGTCGACCCCTGCGCCTTATTGAAGCCCTAATAGATACTGGTGGACAAAAGAATGGGCTGCCGAACAAGCATGATTCAAGGGCAACCCGCGCGCCAAATAGGAGGCGACTGCGCTGGCCAGCATACAGCCGGTGCCATGAGTACCATCGGCTCCGGGAATACGTGGGGAAATGAAATCCATCGGATGTTTCCCGGGAATCAACAGCTGGTCCTTGACCTCAATTCCTTCCCCGTGGCCACCCTTCAAAAAAACCGCACGACAGTCGTTGTATTCGGACGCTTCGTACTCCTGCAGATTGGGGGTAACCACAGTGGCGATTGAGCCAATGCCATGAAGCATCGCCGCCAAGCCTCCGCTTTCTAGAAGCAGAACACCTTCGGTCGCCTGTTTGCTGGCACTGGCAACCGGATCGATTACCAATGGCAAGTCGGGGCGGTTGCGCAAGGGCTGAAACAGCCCTCTAACCGTTGAGACCAATCCCAGCGCTCCGGTCTTGACTGCCCTGACCCGGCCATCTGCCAATGCGTCCTCGACCTCAACCAGCACTTCGGCGGTCGAGCGAGGGTTGGCAGAATGAATCCCGGAGTTGTCCTGAACTGTGTCCACCGCACATACTCCACGAAATTCACATCCCAGTTCCCGTACTGTTGACTCGTCCATTTGCAAACCGGCACCGGCGCCCGGATCCGAGCCGCCAATACATAAGACCACGGGGAGTGAGTTCATTTCAATCCGTTCTGGAAGGATAGAGTCGTTGTGTTATTAGGCCCAAGTGGCGCACGAGTGGTAGCCATTATCAACATAAAGAACATCTCCTGTCACACCGGAGGAGTAGTCGGAAAGCAGAAAGACTGCCGCCTTTCCAACATCCTCACCGGTGATATTGCGATGGAGAGGATTCTTATGGGACTGTTGAGCCAGCTTATCACGCAGGCCTTTGACTCCGGAACTGGACAGGGTTTTTATTGGTCCAGCAGATAGCGCATTGACGCGGATGCCCTGCTTGCCGAGATCGGAAGCAAGGTAGCGGACGCTAGCCTCCAACGCAGCCTTGGCCACCCCCATCACGTTGTAGTTGGGAACCGATCGCACCGAACCGATGTAGGTAAGAGTTAGGATGCTTCCACCTGTTTCCATCATTGGCTCAACCTCGCGCGCCATCGCGCATAGGGAATACGAGGACACATCCTGTGCTACGTGATATCCGTATCTGTCGGTGTCGATAAAGCGGCCTTCCAGATCCGAGCGATTGGCAAAAGCGATTGCGTGCACCATAAAGTCAACCTTGCCCATCCGCGCCTTGAGCATGCGAAAGGTTGAGACAATTGACTCGTCAGAGGTGACATCACAAATCAACGGGTCAGCGGCATCCACATCAGCAGCCATCGGCGCAACCTTGTTGCGAAACCGTTCGTTGGCTACACACAGTTCCAATTCTGCACCATGCGCATGGCACTCCTTGGCGATGTGCCAAGCCAGGCTATGGCGATTTGCAACCCCGAAAATGATTCCTTTTTTGCCCTTCAGCATGCGAAGATTCTACTTGCGCGGCGAACAAGCACGAATCCCCGGGCTCAGCCGCGGGTTGCGGCCGGAGCAAAGGCCAGCACTGCATATGGGSTGGTATTGCCAAGCTTTACGCTGTGGACTTGGGAATCTGTGTGCTCCATTCCYAAWCGTCGMAGAGCCGGGCGGAGCGAATKCAGCTTGAACTGAGTTACCTCGCATAACACTACTTCGTCCTCKCCGGCGGTGAAMCGCGCCTGCAAATCGCCCTGCTCCCGCCAACGAGAATCGGGCAAATGGTGGCGCCTGAAAACTTCCCTGCCTACGAGCTCAATATCATGTTCGAAAACAAAAATATAGCGATGAACCACACCAGTCAGACCATCACTGGGTTTGTAGGGAAGTCTTTCGTGGAGAAACAAACCTACTCGGCTGTTCTTGCCGTCGCGGCGAACAAGTTCGGCAATGGCGATACGGCCATCGTCATCCTCTTCCCAAGTCGCGGGATCAAGAGAAACCGTGTGGTATTCCCCTTCGTCGCGCTCCAGCAAGGTGCGCAGTGGATCGGTCACCAGGTTCAGCCAGCGACGGCTGCTTTCAGCCTTGTTCCCGTGTGGAGCACCACCGGGCCGCTGTAGCGAAATCCCCAACAGCATGCGTGAATTATTACTGGTCCACGCCGAAGCGCCATGGCCAAACGCCCATTGGTCAAGTTGTTCGAATATCCGCTTGATGGTACTTCGTTCGCGATATTGGAGATGGCCGATGGTATTGCCAAACATTCCCACCACTAAAGAGGCGCCATCCTCAATCATGGGAAGCAATCCCGCCCATTCTTTAGGTTGCTCAAGGTCGCCAAGGATTGGTTGCACCACCAATCTMCCGGCGGCAATCTCCTCGCGGAATTCCTGGTAAAAATTAGCTACTGTTTCGGACAGCAACATCGGCGAGAAATCCATCGGCACGGCACGCACCACGCGGCTGCGATCCTGTTCCAGAAGTTCGCGGATGACACTTATGTCGGCCATACCGGAGCCGGTGCCAAGCCCCAGGTAGACCATGTCCCGTGACATCCAGTCGACCCCAGCGGTGTTCATTTCATCATAAACAGCTTTACCGGCACACTTCTCCGCCAGTTTATAAACCGGACTGCTGGCGACGGTCAACCAGTTGTCAGGTCCACGGGATGCTGTATACAAATGCTTGTGGCTAATTGAGCGATCACGTTGCAGGGTTTCAAATCCGTCCACAATCCACCCGGTCCATGAAGCTGGTGGAAACCACAACTGCAGCCAGGACGATCCGGCACCGGTTGTTACTTCAGCAGGTGCGGGGCGTGACTCCTGCATGCGCAGRCGGAAGTACTTCTCGGAACCACGGCCGTCCGACTTGCGCTGCCAGCGCTCGTCCAGCACCAGAGCCTTGCCGGCGGGAACATCGAGCGGGAGGTTGCCGGCGGCAATCGCCTCACGGAGTCGGGACAGCGCCTGCCGCGAAGCGCGCTGCTTCTTGGCGTCGACAGGTTTGTAATAAAGCTCCGCTGATATTTCCTGGGAATTGTGCCAGGAGTTCAGCAGGAACTTGGCAAGGGAGTTGGAGCGAGCGGCCATGAGACTAAAGCCTAGGCGCGGATGCAGGACCGCACACCGGCTATGTGACCTAGTTTACGTCACATATCACTATTTGCCACTAATCTATATATGTGCACCAAGCCAGCTTTCTTGAATTCGCCTACTCGGGCCGCCGGCTCGCCAATAATAATCTCCTTACGGCCATCTCCGTCGAGATCTCCGGCTGCGCGTATCGACTGTCCGAACATGCTCTTACCGGACTGGCCCTTGACCCGCGCCAGGACTGAGAAGTCCTTGCCGGAGCGCAACTCAACAAATCCACCTGCCATGGCGCCGACCAGGAAGTCGCCAACCCCGTCGCCGTCGACGTCACCCATTGGCGCCAATGAATGGCCCAAGCCGGAACCGCGACCTACCCCCTGCATTTCGGAACCGGGAAGCAGAGCGCCATCTTTCCCGGAAATCGCAATCACCATGCCGCGATTGTCATTCTTCTCTTCACCGTCAGCGTCCCACAACGGTGCAGCAACAAGCACATCGTCAATGCCGTCATCGTTCAAGTCTCCGGGGCAACACACCTTGCGCCCAAAGGTAGGATTGTTGCTGGCATTTTCAGCGAAGGTGAAGTCGTCAGCAAATTTGCGCCTTATCAATTCGCCGCTGCGCCCATCGAAAGCACAAACCGATCCCTGAGAGGGTTGGCGACCCGGCTCCATGCGGCGGGCGTAAAAGGAGCCAACCACAAAATCTCTTACATCGTCACCGGTCAAATCCCCGGTACCACACATGGTTACACCAAACATGTCACGAGGGCGTAGGCCCCGCAAAGTTCTCAATAACCGGCCACATTGGCCGGAGTAAAGACGCACGTAACCACGTCCTTTGACATGCAAACCATTCGGCTGGTAGCCACCGACCAATATCTCGCTGATGCCATCCTTGTCAGCATCGTCAAGAATTGTCAGGGAGCGGCCGAATTTGTCGAATGGCTCACTGCCAAACCACTCGTGAATTACCTTGCCGCAAGCGCCTGAGTATATCCGCAAACTGCCGCATTCTTCGACATCGGTGGACTCTCTGGTTGCACCAACCGCAAAATCATCGACCCCGTCACCGTCAACATCACCAACTCCCAACGCGATGCGTCCAAAGTTGCTGGCTTCATGTTTTCCGTGAAGCTGAAACAACAACCGGCCGTCTTTGCCACTGCGCACCTGCACGCCACCAACCTGCTTTCCCTCCTTGGCGTCCCCGGGAGAACCAATCAGGTACTCGCCAACACCATCGCCATTTAAATCGCCGCAATTGTTCACGTAGAAGCCAAGAGCGTTATCGTTCAGGCTGCCTTCATGGGTACGGATTTCCTCAAGCCGCCAGCGCAGAGATGGTTCTTGGGGAAGTACTAAAGGCGAGGCGGCTGGAAATACCGGGAGAGCCAACAAAAGGGCAATGCTGATCATTATTTCAATTACATCATCGTGGGCGAAGTTTGGCCACATTACCTAAAATAGTTCTTCCCTGATGACGGAACCCGCAAATTTGGACCGTCTCGAGGAGCGCCTTGGCTATCGCTTCAACGACCGCTCGTTGTTGCAAGAAGCATTAACCCATGCTTCCGCTGGTGATGCCAATAATGAACGCCTCGAGTTCCTGGGCGACGCGGTAATAAACCTCGTCGTGACGGAAGCCCTATTCCGAAATTTACCGTTGCACGACGAAGGCAAACTTACCGAGCTGAAAGGGGTTTTGGTTTCACGCAACACCCTCAAGCGAGTCGCCGAGAGTTTGGGAATTGCCGAATACATCCATACTGGATCCGGACTTCCAAGCGGCAGCGAGTTGCCGCCCTCGGTTGCCGGAAATGCGCTGGAAGCTTTGTTGGGTGCCATTTATCTGGATTGCCCCGACGACACCCGGTTGCATCGAGCCCGCCACCTGGCCTTGCGTTGGCTCCAACCTGAAATCGATCAACTGCAACATCATTGGGGGCGCACCCGCGCCAAGCAAGAGTTGCAAATCTGGTGTCAACGCGAACTTGGTGTTCTCCCTGTTTATGAAGTAACCAATACCCGTGACCGCGAGGCCGAAGACCGCTTCACGGTGCAAGTGCGCATCGGTGAGGAAGTATTTACCAGCGCTGCAGCGCCCAACAAGAAGGACGCGGAACACGCTGCCGCTTGGCTGGCCATTGAAGGGCTCCGCGCTTCCGGCCGCATTGTCGAATAAATCTAATGCCAATCAAGACCCTCGCTGCTGCTGGTACATTCMGAAAACTGGCGAATGCATGGCGCGACTCGGATGAACCCTTGAATTGGGGGGGATTTTGGGGGTCATCCAAAGCTCTGGCTACCGCGACCCTGGCTGCCGAGTCCGGAAATGCTCTGGTCGTGGTGGTTGCCGATAGCGCGTCAATGGATCTGGCAATAGACGACCTTTCCACCTTTGGAGCCGGCGCCATCGCTTTCCCTGCCCGGGAGGGTCGACTTGGCACCGATGCCGAAGTGTTGCGCGAGAGGTTTCACGCCCTGGACCTTGTTGCTCGAGATGGATTTTGTGGAATCCTGGTCGCCCCCCTGGCTTCATTGCTGCAACCCATTCCCGCCGCCGATGACTCTGCCGCGTTCGTTGCCTTGGAACAGGACCAGGAACTCGACGCGGATGCTTTCCTGCGCCGGCTGATTGACGCCGAGTTTGAGCGGGTTCCGGCAATCACCGAGCCCGGACAAGTCGCCATGCGCGGAGATATTCTGGATTTCTACGCTCCGGCATTGGGTGAACCATTGCGCCTGGAATTCTTCGACAATGAGCTTGAAAGCATTCGCGTTTTTGACCTCGCCAGTCAGCGCACCCGTCACGTACTCAAGCATGTACGGGTGCCACTAGGGCGTGAACTTTCTGAAATCGCAGTGGACCAGGACCAGATTCCGCTTGCAGAAATGCCAACCGGAGTACGGGTAGTGGTATGGGAGCCGGGATTGGTTGAAGAGGCCGAGCAACGGCTGCGGCTTAACGGCGGACAGTGGTCCCGCACCCTCCATCGCAATGCCGCATCCAAGCCATGGGGCACGCGTCTGGAACTTGCCACTCTTCCGGGCCGTGATGGCACCCTCGACGTGCTGTCGGTCGAAGAATACTGC
>NVRO01000041.1 GCA_002400895.1 Planctomycetota bacterium | reverse complement strand
CGAAATTACATTCTGGTATCAAGATAGGTGGAAACCGACCCGCTCGGACCATCTAAACAGCAAGTGCCAACCGGCACTACTACCCATAATCCCCCTGTACCGGAATTCCGGACCGCCCCTGTCATAGGATGAGCACTGTAGGCAAAGTTTTCGTTGTCCTTAACCTGGCCTTGGCCGCCCTTTTTGTGGGTGCCGCCGCCAGCCTGATTGGTACCAGCCAAGAATTCCGCAGCAAGTACGAAGCGGAAGCCGTGGCCCATGCCAGTGACAATAAAGTGAAGGATATGCAACTTGGCGACCTGCAAGGTCAAGTCGATGAGCTATCCCGTCAGAACCAATCCAAGGCTGACCAAATCAAGCAGCAGGATGCAAATAATGCTGCGATTGAAAGTGATCTTGGGACTGAACGTCAGCAGAACTCCGACCTCCGCGAAAGCGTTGGCGGTATCGATTCCAAACTTGGCGACCTCGAGCAAAACAACCGCTCCCTGGGCAATCGCATTGCCGATTTGGAGCGCGACAACCAGGGTCTTCGGGTTGAGCGTGACGAAGCTCTGGATGAGCGTGACTCTGCCAATGCTTCCCAGAATGCAGCCGATGAGACTGCTCGTTCTGCCACCTCACGGGCCAATRACCTGAGTCTTGAATTGGTGCGCTCGGTTGATCGCGCTGAGTCTGCCGAGGCCAACCTTGCGGCGCTATCTCGCCAGACCGGKGTCGACATCAACTCGATTGGTGGCCAGCCCGATCTCAAGGGATTGGTACTTGATGCCTCCTACCAGGGCAGATTCCCCATCGTGATAGTCAACCTGGGCAAGAGCCATAAGGTTCGTCCGGGTTTCACTTTTGATGTCTAYAACGGCTCCAACTACAAGGGGCAGATTGAAGTTCAAGTGGTCAATGCTGACACTTCATCCTGCACCGTCAAACTTGCTGGTGATTCCAACATTGGTCGTGGTGACCGTATCGCCACCAACCTSTAGGCAATCTCATGGCTAGCAGACGACGCCCCGCCAAGARGAAGGACAAACTGGCCAAGAAGGCCAAACCACAAAAGGTAAATAAGTCGATCGAGGCTTCAGATAAGCCSTCGATGCCGATTGAAGGAGCCCTTTCGATTGTTACAGCGATCMTGTTGGTGACTGCCATTATCCTCGTAAAGTATGAGCATGGGGCTCATTACAACGAGGGGATGTTTGCTGACAAGTACCAGGCATCAGCGGCCAGATAGCCATTGTTTGCATGTGCTCGGGCTGGCGTCTATTTGACGCCAGCCCTTTTTTTACTTTCTACGTTAGGAATTTCCTAATGCTGGTTGCTACACTTCCTGCGGCGTTTTCCCTCTCGTCACAACCCTCAGAACTTGAAACAAATGGATTGGCTTCTCGGGAGATTTTCCCTTGTCGAAGACCTCGGTATAGACCTTGGTACTGCGAATACTCTGGTCGCTTCGCGCGACCGTGGCATCATCTTGGACGAACCYTCAGTGGTTGCCGTCTACAAGGGGACCAATGAAGTAATTCTCGATGGTCGTGGTGTCGGGCATGAGGCATATGACATGCTTGGCAGGACCCCCGGCAACATCACAGCGATTCGTCCACTGAAGGATGGTGTGATTGCCGATTTTGAAATTACCGAGAAGATGCTTCGGTATTTCTTGAACAAGGCCCACGATGGTCGCAACTGGGTCAAGCCCCGGGTGGTGATTGCCGTTCCATCCTCAATCACTACGGTTGAGCAGCGTGCCGTAATCAACTCCGCTGAACGTGCCGGCGCGCGCAAGGTCTATCTGGTTGACGAACCAATGGCAGGTGCATTGGGGGTCGACCTCCCGATTACCGAGTCGGTCGGCTCGATGATTGTTGATATTGGTGGCGGTACGACCGAGGTGGCGATCTTGTCCTTGTCCGGACCGGTTTCAGTAAAGTCGATACGTGTTGCCGGAGACGAGATGGATGAAGCCATCATTGATTTTCTGCGCATGACTCACAACCTGCAAGTTGGTCCGCAGACTGCTGAAGAGGTCAAGAAGACCATCGGTTCAGCTTCTCCGCTTGACCAGGAAAAGTCACTGGAAATTGCAGGTCGAGACACTTTGTCGCTGCGTCCACGCAAGGCGGTGATTACATCCGATGAGATTCGTGAAGCGTTGCGTGAGCCCCTCGATGCAATTGCTCGAGCGGTACTTGATTGCTTGGAAGCAGCTCCCCCGGAGATTGGTGCCGACCTGCTTGAAGGTGGCATTATCGCTGTTGGCGGCGGTGCCCTGTTGCCGGGGATGGATGCCTTCCTTTCTCAGCAAACCGGTTTGCCGGCCAGGATTGACAGCGACCCGTTGACCGCGGTAGTACGCGGAACTTCCAAATTTGTTGAGAACTTGGATATCTATGCTCCAGTTCTGAACGATGGATTGGAAGTTAGTTAATACGGGCTACTAGAAGGTGTATCTCCAGCTGGACGCGGAACGCAGTCGCCGTGTTCTTCTCTGTTTGGGTTTGTGTGGTGCTTGTGCTCTGCAGGCGTGGTGGCCGCACCCGCGGCTTGACCAGATCGGTAATTCCGTGGTCGCCCCGCTCACCGCGTTAATTGCTCCGTTGGCGGGCGAGCTCCTGCCACCACCATTGTCGGCCGCCGCTCTTCCGGAGCTCGGTTCGGGGCAGAGGACGGCCACCATGACCCCTTCGCTGCCTTCCTTGGCCAAAATTGAAGCCCGACTTGGCCGACCTCCCAATCTCCCGGCGCTAACCTGGCTCGAGGTTCCGTTGGCCTATTCCGGCGATGACAGCTCGATCAGTAAGTTGCAAATGGGAAGTGCGGATGGTGTTGGCGGCAAGGCGCCGGTGGTTTTTGCCAAGCAATGGTTGGGTCGGGTGGAAAGCGAGGATGAGAACACTGCACGGATACTCCATTGGCGTGATTCCGATGTGCGCACTGGCATTTGGTTGCGCGCCGAAGATGGGGGTGACGACCTTCGTGCCATCTGTACCGGCCGTGGCGGTGAAGCCCCTGCTCTGGTGCGGTTTATTGAATCTCGTTGTGAACCCTTGGGCGACACCATTGCCCATTGGCGGATTAAACCGGGCGATGTCCCTGGTCTCGCAGGCCTGGGGCTTGAGGTCGGAACCCTGCGCCGCATTGGTGATGAAACCAGGGGAGAGGGCCATTGGGTAATCGAATCTGAACTTCCTGCCGGCGCAGGTGGTCGTGTTTTTGTTGCCGCCAGTGCAGTTCCGGCCCAGAACACCATGCCTGTTCCAATTGACAACTGTGAACTTGGATTGATAAGCACCTGGGATGGGGTTTTTGGCGACCAGGCTTTCTGTGCTCGGGTGAGTGCTGACCAGGTGGTGGTTGCTGCGCTCAGTCGCGGCCATTTGGTCGGCCCGGTGGTGCGGCAAGCCGGTGCCTTTGTGTGGGTGACCCGTCCGAGTATTGAATCCTGGCAGCAAAAGGCCATGGTCTGGAATAGTGCGCAACAAAGCTTGAGTGTGTTCGGCCATGAATTGGCGGATGACAGTATTCTTTTTTCAGCTGGTGATGGCTGGATTCCGCGAGGATTGCTGATTGGCACCAGTGATCGGGCCAACCATCTCCTTGCCCCCAGAATGACGGGTGTGCTGGCTGTAACTGTTCCCAAACCCAGTTCGGGGACTGCCAGATGACTGCCCCTCGTTTGCGAATAGTGTTGCCGGTTGCCTTTATTGTTGCCCTTGCGGGACCGCTTCTGCGCAGTTTGCCGAATGGCGAATTCATCCCTGACCTTCTTCTTCTCCTGCTGTTGGTGGTGACTCCGGTGCGAGTCGACAGGTTGCGCACCACGGTATTCTTATTGATTGTCTTTGGGCTGCTGCGTTGTTCCCTGTCAGCGGTGCCAATTTGGAGCTGTTGGGCAGGACTCGGTTTTGGTCTCGCCTTACGTGCTTTGTTTCATCACCACGTCAGCGACAGCCGATTCATCGGCCGATTGCTGGTCGGCATCATCGCTGCCGTGCCCTTGTCCTTGTTTGATGCCCATGCGGCAAACTTGATTGGAGTCAACTTTGCGCCAGGGGTGCTTGAATGGCGTGTCGTCTGGTTGGCCGTTGCCTGGGCCTTGTTGCAAACTCCACCATCCTGGCGCCGACCTGCGCGTGCTATCTGATGCGTACTCAGCAACTGTGGAAACTGTCTCTGGTTTTTATCGGAGCTTTGGTGGTGCTGATAGTGCGGCTTGCACAGCTTCAGTTGGTTGAGCATGATGATTGGGTGCGCGCAGCCTTGCGCTCCAGAAGCCATGTCCGCGGGCTGCCGTACCAACGCGGCTCGATAGTTGATCGGAATGGTGAAGTCCTGGCTCACGATCGTCGCGCCTCGGATTTGATTTTCGAATACCGTGAGTTTCGGCGTTTGCATCCGGCCGGCCAGTTGTTTGAAGCATCGAGTTTGCTTGGTGGTGCCCCCGGTGGTTTGGAATGGTGCTGGCAACACGCGGAGGAGCTTGCCGTTCGTCTGCTCAGGCTGACCCCGGATGAACTCTCGGTAATGAAGCCCATTGTCCGTGCTGATTTTCTGTTCTACTTGCGCCATCTTGCCGGGATGGACCAGTGGGAAGAATCGAAGCTGGTTCAGGTTTGGGCTGCGGAAAGCCGTCTTCCGTTCAAGAGCGCATTTCCCGAGGCTCAGCCAGATGCTCTCGCAAACATCGCAGTTGCCCGCAGGGATTGGCTGTTACTTGGAGACTATCTGCCCGACTTGATCGGGGAACTTGAGCAGGAGCGACGCCAACTTGAATGGTGGGTGCGGCAACGTGCGCTACGCGAGGCCGCCGGTCGCGGTTTTGGTCTGACCGCCTGGCAGGTTTACGACAAACTCAGTTCCGACCCGGTTGATGCGGTGGAGTTTGTACGCAAATTGCATGTGCGCTGGGGCGGGGAGTCGTTGGCAGCCGATAGTGAGTCACTATTGCGCATGCTGACTACTGCTCCGGCAGCCAAGATTATCGGTCGCCAGGCCCAGTTTGACGCGATGGGTGCGGTGCTGCGGGGGGTCGAAGCGGTGATGCCGGGAGATTTGCTGGGCGCGCGGCGCCACATCACCCGGGACATTCACGGCAATCGCCTGGTAACTATGCGCCGCGATATCGATTATGACCTGGTTGATTTGTTGGCACGCAATCCAACCGTCTACCCCGGCTTGTATCCGCAGGAAGTCCACAAACGTTCCTACCCGGAATCAACCTCCATTCATCTGGTCGGTCGCCTGCGGTCACCATCAGTGGAAGAAGCGCAACATTATTATGAGTTGAGGGAAGACTATCGGCGGCTGTCCTTATTGCTGGAGCGCACTGCCGCGGAGGAATCTAGTCTGCTCGACTTGAAAGAAGAGCTTCGCACTACCGCTTTGCGTCCGGACGAGGCGGTTGGGGCCTCCGGATACGAATGGTCATTCCGCGACTATCTGCGCGGTGAACGTGGTTACCTAGAGTCCTTGGATACTGCCACCGGTGGGCAGTGGGAATTGGCTTTTCACCCTGCTCGCGATGGTAGTGATTTGCGCTTGGCGGTGGACACCAGGATGGCGGCGTCGGCGGAGGATGCGATGGCAACCGGGGCGCGGATTGCTCGTCATCGTCTGAGACAAAGTGGTGCCACCAATCAACAACTGGCACACTTGTTACCCTTGCGGGCCGGCTTTGCACTGATTGATTTGCGTGATGGCAGTGTTCCAGTTCTGGCCACTACCCCCAGTTATTCGGCAAGTGAGTTCCGGGCTGAGTTTGCTGCGCTCGCCGCCAGTCGCGACCTGGCGCCACTGCGACACCGCGGCTTGAGCGGTGGCGCCAGTGGTGCCCAGACTCCCTATCCAGGATCCACCTTCAAATTGGTGGTGGCGGTCGAAGCCCTGGCCCGCGACCCCGCCTGGTGGGAACGGAGTCTGCTATGCCAACGTCTGTTTCGCCCCAATGGCGACGATGGCATCGTTTTACATTGCGAGGGACATCACGGTGAAATAAGCATGAAGAATGCGATTCGACATTCTTGCAATGTGTACTTCTATCGTCTCGGCCGCGCGCTCGGTTATGAGGCGCTCCATCGCCGCGCCCTTCAACTTGGTTTCGGAGTCTCGGTTGCGGCTGAACTTACCGGGGTGTTGGCCGAGGCCGATGACGGCGTGGCAACCGGTTTACCTGCCTGGCGGCTCAGTGGCCCCAATCGTCTACTCGAGCAGGGTGGCAACTGGTTGCGGCCTCCGGAGGAGGTGCGCGGATCGATTGCGCCGATGCACCTTGCCATCGGACAATCTCACGTCACCGCCTCGCCCTTGCAGATGGCCCGTTTTTATGGCTGGTTGGCAACCGGCAAGTTGTGGCAGCCACGCCTGGTCCTCGCCGTTGGTGGACAACCACAACCGGCAATATTTAGTCGGCCGCCGTTGCCGGGAAGCGTGCGCAAGTTGCTGCAACAAGCTTTACGCGAAGTGGTTGAAAACCCTGCCGGTACTGCATATGACGCCGAATATCCCCTGGCGACCTGGGAAGTCGCAGGCAAGACCGGTACTGCCCAGGTCGGGCGCCAGGGAGATGGCAGTCCGATTCCCAAGCATGCCTGGTTTGCAGGTTATTTTCCATGGTCGGATCCGCGCTATGCGGTCGCAGTAATGTGTGAGAACAGTGATTTGCACGGTGGTGAAATATCCACTTTAATCCTCCATGACTTCCTCCAGCGGGAAGGGGAGCGGCTGTTGCAATGAGATCTGGTGGTCTGAGGTGGCAGTTGGGTAGACCGTGGCGCTTTCTGCGCAAGTCCGACTGGCTGCTGTTGCTGATCGCTACCCTCCTGGCGATGGTCGGAATTGCCATGCAATGGAGTATTTCCGGCGTTCAGCGGTTCCCCGAAGCCCACGTTTTGCGTTTGGGAGTTGCAGTGGTTGCCGGCTGTTTCGCTGCTGCCTGGGGAGGCAGACGATGGCGTAATTCGTCGATTCCCATTTATGTAATCTGTCTGGGATTGTTGATTTTGGTGCTGGTAATCGGCCGTACCACCAACAATGCCCGCCGCTGGATTGATTTGTTCAGTGGCTTCAAGTTGCAGCCCAGCGAAGTTGCAAAATTAGGTCTGATGTTAATGCTGGCGCGTTGGTTCGGGGATCGCCCGCGTCCGGAAACCTTCAAGGCATTGCTCGGCCCCGCTGCCCTGACCGCAGTACCGGCGGTGATGGTGATGCTCCAGCCCGACCTTGGTACCGCTCTCACCTTTGGCCCGATGTTCTTGGGGATGGCATGGTTGGCCGGCGCACCCTGGAAGAACTTGAAATGGTTTTTGTTGGTGCCACTGATGCTGGCACCATTTGCGGTGTTCGGGGTCGAGGATTATCAACTTAAACGGATTGATATCTGGTGGCGGCAGGACTCCTTGTCGACCGAGGAAAAAGCTGATGCTGGATATCACTTGTGGCATAGCAAGCTGGCAATCGGGACTGGTGGAACCTGGGGGACAGGGTGGGCGCAAGGTCCGGAGAATCAGCTCGACCGTTTGCCCGAGAGGCACAATGATTTCATTTTTCCGGTGATTGCAGAAGAACAGGGCTTCGTTGGTGGGGCCGGTTTCTTGTTGCTTTACGGTTGGCTGGTGCTGGCGGCATTTGCCGCTGCTCGCCGTTACCGCGACCCATTTTCTCGTTTTGTAATAGCCGGGGTCGGCCTGCACTTTGCCATCCACCTGTTGCTCAATGTGGCGGTGACCCTGGGGGTGGTGCCGACTACCGGACTACCCTTGCCGCTGGTCTCCTGGGGGGGGACTTCAATGCTGGTAAGCGGTCTGCTACTCGGTATGGCCCTGGCCATAGGCGCCAGCAAGGGTCCGGTATTTTCCAACCGGGCATTCGAGGAATAGTTTTGATTTGTGGTGAATCATCGGCCTGGTGCGGTGTCCTCAAGGTGGTGGTTTGATTCTCTTGTGGTAGGCGCTCCGATAGTAGAATCACCGTCGTTGAGCATCGCTTGACG
>NVRO01000040.1 GCA_002400895.1 Planctomycetota bacterium | reverse complement strand
CCAGAACCAGTCTGTTGCGTGGACCGGTGACTACTTCACTCTGCAGCAGGCCATCGGCGGCAAGCCGGGAAACGGAATCAAACGAAGCAAAAAAAACCAGGTCGAAAGGCGCGCCATGCCTAACCTGCGCAGCAAGTTCTCCTGAGCCACCGTAGCTGACTTCGTACCCGGTGGAGAATTCATTACTGAATGCTTCCAACATCGGTGGTAACACATCTCCGAGTGATGACGCCGCCGCAATCCGCAGGGTTGCGGAGTAGGAGTTGGAATTTTGTTCATTGGAGCAAGCTGACATCACCACCACCCCGACCATCACGATAGGCGCAATAGTACTCATTTATCCAACTATTCAGAACGCGGGCGGCGGTGATAACGAGTGGTGCGCGGGGCACCGAAACCCAATGTCCAATGCACGCCGACAGCATAAAACTTCTGGATGCCCGGACCCGGGTTTACATGCGAAAAACTGAAACGCAAGCGATGGGACGGGCCAAATGCATGGTCGGCAAACGATGAAAGATAATGCCCGCGAGCATCGGTTACAGAAGAGAAATGCTCCCACGAAGAAGCCAATGCTCCCAGCGACCAGGTCGCATTCAAGCCGTAGGCCAACTGTCCCCACCAACCGAAAGCGGATTCGTCCGGTAGTTCTACAACCATTGGTACCGGCAACAATTGTTCGACATAAGTATCACCCTGCTTGAGCCAGGCTTCCATCGACCATTGGCGCCACCGTTGTCCCCCCAGGCGGCGAAAACTACTCAGGTCGATGCCGCTTATCATGGTTTCCAACTCCAGCACACCTTCAACGGTTTCATGCATTTCACCGGGGCTGAAGTAGGTGCTGAGCCCGAACATCAATTCGGGATGACCCATTTGCAAGCGTGCGGTACCCGCCCAATTTTTTATCCCGGTGCGGGAACCCGGACCGCTGATGCGCGAAGTCCCGTTCTCGGGGACATCCGGGTCCTGGCTTTCAATGTCTCCAGCCAGACCAATCGACCAACCGAAACCGTCACGCGAACGCCCACCGTGAATCTCCAGTCCGGTCAGCGCCAAATTGCCACCAAAATAGGCGCGCCGGGTGCCATCAATATTCAGGGATGGCAAATCACTTACATAAACCTTGTTCCACGCCCCGATATCTGCGTAGTACTTTCCGGCCCTTAGCCTCAAACCTCCCGGCAAACCGGAAAACCAGGCGGCCGCCTCACGCAGCACAAACTCACTGCCACTGCCGCCATCAGCCAAATCGGCAACCACATAGGCGTCTCCAACCCCCGACAACTCGCCGGCACCGTGAAATTCGAAGGAGCGCAAGCGCAGGGTATTGAGACGATCAACGTTATCCGCTTCCGAAAACTCGCCGACCATATCCAGCATCACCCCATAGTGGAGAGCACCGTTAAAGGCTCTTCCCAGGGGCTGCTCCCCGCCCAGAATCCCGGTGGCAAGTGATTCCAAGGGGTTTAGGCCCCGTTGCGGAGAATCCTGCTCCTCACTGAGTTGGGGTGGCGGAGCAGGCCTCCCGAACCAGGAAAGGTCGGGTTGATCTTGGGCGAGGGCGCCCGAGCTGGCCACCAGGAGCAGCACCAGGGTCGCGAGAGGATGTGACATTCGGGTACTCAAATGGGTATTGTACTGAGCAGAGCAAAATTCTGATTGGAGGCTAAACTATCCCCCTGCACGGCTGACACCCACCGCATGAAGAACAAACCCGAACAATCGCTCTCCGGAAAAACCGCAGAGACCTCCGAACACGATGAACGGCGTGCTCCATCCAAGGTTACCGCACCGAGCATCCTCGCCCGCAAGGGAACCAATCGCAAGATTCTGGCTCTGACCGCGTATGACGCGCCAACTGCCAGGTTGGTGGATGAAGCCGGCTTCGATTTGATTTTGGTTGGCGACAGCATGGCCAATGTGGTGCTCGGGCATGCCACCACTCTGAAGATATCGCTTGACCACATCATTTCCGCATGCCGTGCAGTCAAGCGTGCGGTCGACCGACCCCTGGTGGTGGCCGACATGCCCTTCGGAACCTACCACGTGAGCATCGAGGAAACCATCATCAATGCGCTGCGCCTGGTGCGCGAGGGTGGAGCCCAGGCGGTGAAACTTGAAGGCGGAGCCAAACGCGCACACCTGGTCGAGGCCCTGGTTGACGCCGACATTCCGGTACTCGGTCACATTGGCCTGTTGCCCCAATCCTACAACCTGCGTGGTGGTTATCGCATTCAGGGCAAGACTGCTGAGGGTGCCAACCAGTTGCTCGAAGACGCTCATGCTTTGGTTGATGCCGGCGCCTTTGCTCTGGTACTGGAGGGAGTCCCCAGCGCAGTCGCAAGCATGATCAGTGATTCGATTCCGATTCCCACTATTGGTATTGGCGCCGGCGGAGGCTGTGATGGGCAAATACTTGTTTTTCATGACGTGGTCGGATTGTCGGTTGGCCCCGCTCCCAAATTCGTCCGTCGCTACGCCAATCTGTCAGAGGTCATACTCAATGCCTTGGCCAATCTTGCCAAGGACATTAATAGTGGAGACTTCCCGAACGAGAGCGAGTGCTACAAGTTCGAAGGCAAATTACCTGAATAAAATCTGTTCTAATAGTAGTCTACCATTCTGGATTCAAGATCCACGAACACCGGCAGACCGTCAGCACCACGCCTTATTTCCTGAATAAAGACCGGCTTGAGCGGGTCACCATTTTTTCCACCTGCGTAGTTGAAATTACCGGTAACACCGCTGAAGTTGTCCAAGGCAGCCAATGCCTCCATCACATCTCCTGGGGCAGCGGATATGGCCAAACGAACCGCTTCGACCGCAATTTGCAAGGCGTCATAAGTGAGGGCGGCTGCCTGGCCTGGTTTGGGGCCTAATTTTTCCGATTGCCGCGCCGGACCATCGACCGACAAATTGAAATGGTTGCTGATCAACATGGGACAATCAGTGCCGGGTGGAATTTCGGTTTCGCGGAAGTCTCTGGTATCCCAGCCATCAGACCCGACAATGGTCAGGGAAGAAAGCACCCCTTCTGCTGCTTTCAAGAAAGAAATCGCATCCTGGTCATAACACGGGATAAAGACCAGATCCGGGGAGGTGGCGGCGAGGTATTCGAGAATACGAGTGGATTCGTCAATCAGTGTTCGGTAGTAACTTCGTCCAATAATCTCACCGCCCAGTTCGCTGAATCTGGCTTCGAAATCACGGGACAATCCTACGCTGTAATGATCTCCAAGATTTGTTATCGACACCATGCTGCGCAGTTCGAGCACTTCAAACACATAATCTGCCATCGCATGGGCCTGCCAGGTGTCAGTAAAACAAGCACGGAAAGCATATTTGTTATTGGTGACTCCGGGCAGGGTCGCCAGTGGAAGCAACAGCGGGGTTCCTCCCTCTTCAGCTGCGGGAGCGGCGGCCTTGGCGTTCACCGAGTAAAGCGGCCCGACAATAATGGAGACGTTCTTTTCAATCAGTTCCATTACACATTCAATCGTTCGCTTCGGACTCGATTCGTTATCGAGGATAATAAAATTCACATCGAGGTCGCCCCTACGCGCTTCTTGCTGCGCGGGACTCAACACTGATTCTGCGTCACCACCATCACTCTTGAAATCACCAGTCAGGGGAAGGATGACCCCAATACGTACTTCTCCATCGGTATTGCCGCAACTTTGCAACAGCAGAGTAAGCAACAACGGGCCGAACATGATTTTCACAGCAGTATTCATGGTGCTCTCCGCTTCAGCACCAGCCTGGCAATCTCGCGACCTGCCTCATCCTTGCCGCTTCTAGCAATCTTTTCCAATTCCCCGACAACTGAGGGATGAGTTTGTAGTCCGAGTGCACGCACTGCTTCGTGGCACACACTGGGGTCGTCATGTTGCACCAGTTGCAACAAGGCTTCATATGAGGATTGGTGGTCGATAAAGCCGAGGGCTTCCACAAAATCTGCCCGCAAACCGTATTGGAGACCGGTTTCCTGCAAGAAKAASACCGCGTCAAACAAAGAGGAAACAGCCATCGGGTCGCCAATCCATCCCAGCGATACCGCTGCATTTTTGGCCACCAATGAGTCCGGGTCAAGCAACATGAGAGCCAACAGTCGGCGCGAATTGGCATTCTTGGCTCGATGCTCAGGTGAATCCCCGGAATCCAGCATTTCACGCTCCAAGCCTGAAATCAGTCTGTTTTTCAACTCGGCTATTTCCGGCGCTTTCATCCTCGCAGTCGGGCTGTTCTGATTTAACCCGGTTCCGAGTTGTTCATCCAATATGTATATTTCTGCTGATGCGCCGGTAAATTTGCCCAGCTTCAACAACTCGTCAATCCGAGCGAGACTTGTTTTCATTGAAATCGTGACCCAATCCTCTCGGATTTGAAACTCTTGCTTGGCATCCTCACCGAGCTCAACTATTTTTTGTTTTTGCCATTCCAGGGATTGCCAGAACCCAAATGCGGTAAGTACCATCACCCCGACTGCAATGCTTGCCACCATGGTCGAGCGATTGTGGCTGATGATGCGCGAAGCCTTGGTCAATGGACCTGGTGGCGTTGAGCTGATGGCTTCGAAGTTGAGGATGCGCCTGAGCTCACTGGCAAACTCGGAGGCAGAGGCGAATCGACGGTCGGGATCCTTTTCTATCGCCTTCAAAACCACGGTTTCAATGTCCTTCGGCAACCTCGGATTGAGTTTGCGCGGCGACACCGGTTCCTTGGTCAAAATCGCCCGCAGAGTCGCCTCCAGGGTGTCATGCAAGAAAGGTTGGTGCAGGGTCAGAAATTCGTACAAGGTCACTCCCAGCGAATAGATGTCGGTGCGATGGTCGACATTGATGCGTTTGGCCATGGCCTGTTCCGGGCTGATGTAGCCAGGTGATCCAATGAATTCGCCGGTCCGAGTCATGGTTTGATTGCTGCTCGACTTGGCAATACCAAAATCTGTCACCACCAATTGCCCATTGGCATCGAACACCAGGTTTCCGGGCTTGACATCACGATGAATGACACCGCCGCGATGAGCAGCATCGAGCCCATCGGCAACGTTGGCAATTAATTCAATCGCACTAAATACGTAGTTGTCAACGGAGAAGCGAAGCCCGGCATCCTCTACTACTGAAACTTCATCGCTGAGGGGTGAGTCGGAAGATGGTTGGGGAGTAAGAGAAGAATCAAATAAATCAATCACCAATGATTTGCGCCCCTCTTCCTTGGCGATGCGAAGATCATCAATCAGTTCAGCCAGGTTCGGCCCCGGCAAAAAGCGCATGGCGAAAAAGCTTAGACCCTTGGCCGAGCCTACCGCCCAAACCGGAATGATGTTGTCGTGTTTGACCTGGGCAACCGCTTCCGATTCGCGGTGAAAACGACGCAAGGTTCTTACCGAGCCGGAGAGACTGGGATAGAGAACTTTGAGCGCAACGCGCCGACGCAAGCTGAGTTGCTCCGCCTCATAAATAACGCCCATACCCCCGCGACCGATTTCCCTCACGATTCTGAAATCGCCTAGCTCTTCGCCCGGCCCCGGCTCACGAATGCTGGGACCATGCTCGAACGCAAAGTCAGGTTCGGGACCATCTGTCTTGGCGCGCTGAACAGCCTCTAAGAGAGCCTGCAGATTCTTCTTTTTCTTGTCCTGATCCATGTGGATGGTCGACACCATACTGGGAAATCAAGGGTCTGGGAGCATGACTCGGTTTGGTGTCGAGTTGATTAATCATTGTAAACAGTCCCGCAATCGTGCCCTCAAAGAATGAAACCGGACTCCGAGCACAATTCTAAGACTTTTTAGCCCCTCTTCTTATTTATAGCCCCTCTTCTTGGGTGGAGAATGGCAGCCTCGCTGGCAGCAAATTGGTCTCAATAGCTGCTAGTGCGAGGGAGTCAGCAGGAGAGTTGGCTGGAGGCAAGTACTACGCATGCTGCTCGAGCTGCCATCAGCTTAAAAATCCTTTTCAATGGTAATGTTGCGTCCGTCCAGGAAGTGGGACGCAGCGACCACGTCGGGCGCCATCAGCACGACGTCACCGAGACCGTGAACACCCTCCAGGCGGGCATGCGCCGAGCGTAGCCCTCCCAACCACCATCGGTGGTCGCACAGATAGACGAGGTCACCTTCCTTGCCGGCCAAACCAACCATGGCTCCGGCATCGACCTGAGCCGTACCTGCCGCCAGGCCAGAATCAATTTCCCAGCGAAATACCAGCTTGCGGCCCTTGGCATCATTGGGCTCGCCACCCTTGAAGAACCAACGAGCGGCTTCGACGGACCACAAAGTCAGACCCTTTATTTTTTCTTCCGGTTCAGGCTTGGTGAAAATCGTCACTACAATCCCAATGCCGAAGCAAGCTACCAGGTTCCATAATGCCGCCATGTATTTCCACGGGTGGTCAGCATCCATTTCCACCCCGTGAGCAAATGGGCGCACCAATATCTCCGGGTAATATTGCCCCAACAAAATCAGTAAGACTCCGCCGACAAAGGTGGCAATTGCAGCCTGGGTGGTAAACCGCTTCCAAAACGCACCTAAAAACACCGCGGCCACCAGCGGTGGAGTGACCGTTCCGTGGAACATGGCATGGGCTTCATAGAGAGTGTCGAATCCGCGGAAAGGATAGGTCGCAAGCACCCCGACAACGGTGGCTAATGCCGACACGATCATCGCCACCTTCAAGTAATGGCGATCCTCACGGTTTTTCACCAACGGACGATAAATGTCGTTAATGACAATAGCTGCAACCGCATTGATTAAGGTGTCCACCGTGGACATGAGCGCCGCAACTACTGCGGCAATCAGAAAGGAGAACACGGCTGGAGATGAAACTATTGCCGTAACCCGGGTAAAGATTTCATCCGGCACCGTATCGGGAGGGAGAATATCCGGGCGAACACCGGAAATTGCCCGTCCAACCCAGCCAGCATTGCAAACCACAATGGTAGAAAGCGGCAGTAACAAAAGGGTATTGAAAGCAGCTGCCTTGCGTCCTTCTTCTACCGAACGACAAGCCATAAAGCGCATCAACAATCCTTGATTCAGAAAAAGGAACCCGATTGAACCGGCTACTCCATCCTGCCAGAAAATACCGACGGTGTGGAAATCCTGGGGTTGATTTAAGTGGGCCAGCGGAAGTTTGAAATCCTGGGGTAGAAGATTCCAGAAAACGTCAAATCCACCGAGCCAGTTGAGGCCCAGGAAGAACAAAAGAGCACCACCAAGTAGCAGGATGAAGCCCTGCAGCAGGTCGGTGAAAATGACCGCAGTTTGCCCGCCAAAGGTAATGTAAATTCCCGAAACAATCGCAACCGACCAAATTATTCCGTCCAAACCAATATTCCACCCCATGTAATCACGAAACACCGGCTGAAGGGTCTTGGCCATGGTAAGAAAACCGATGGCGATGTATCCCAGCATGTAAACCAACAGAGCCACCGTCGCCAACTTGCGTACCCGGCTGTCAAAGCGGCGCTCAAAATATTCCGGAATAGACTTGACCTTGGTGAAATAGATGATTGGCAACCATCCGAACATGAACAACGGCATGAAAAACCAGTCATTCAAATAGGTCATGGAAGACGAAAAACCGTGCTGGAAACCCTTGGCAGAATATTTAAGAAAAGAATGGGAGCCGACCCCGGTTGCCACAATCGACATGGTGATTAACCACCACGAGAACCGGCGACCACCGAAGAAGAAATCCGAGGTGGTTTTGTTGAAGCGCGAGAACCAGGCGCCGAAACCGAGCACTACCAGGATATAGCCGAAAATAATAAACAGAAAGAGCGGCGCCGAAGGGCTGCTGGGCCCGGCCTTGGCATCAAGTGCCTGGTGGGCGGCGGCACCAATGTCTGAATTCTCGGACATCAAGCTGGCACCGATTCCGCTGGCATGCAATCCCGCAAACCACAAAAAGCCCAGTGCAAGTACACCCAACCAGAAGCGATCTCGGCGTACATCGGGACGGCAAGCGCGGCTGCGCAATATCAGCCACAGGGAGGTCATGAAAAAAATTCCA
>NVRO01000039.1 GCA_002400895.1 Planctomycetota bacterium | reverse complement strand
CTTCATAGTTGGCGACCATGCGATCGACCGGCTCAAGCACTTCTTCAAAAATAGGCATCAGTAGTGGGGTCGCGTTGATTCCGGACAGATAGTTGGTGCCACCGTCGTGAACCAGGACCGCAGAAATGCGCTCCATCTCTTCAGGATGTTGCTCAATGTAGGCCTTCGAGCCCAGTAGGCCCTGTTCTTCTCCACTCCACAACATGAACCGAATGGTCCGTCGCGGTTGTTGCCCGGTTGCCTGCAATGCGGTGGCCAGCAGTCGGGCAGCTTCCATGGTGGTGGCCACGCCGGTGCCATTGTCGTTGGTGCCGGTGGCGCCATCCCAGGAATCAAGATGGCCTCCCATGATGACCAGCTCATCAGCCTTGTCGGTACCGGGAATCTCTGCAATCACGTTGTACTGGGGGATTGGTCCCTCGACAAAGCGATAATCCATATCGAACTCGATTTCTACCGCAACACCCTGCTCCAGCCATTGAGAAAGTTGACGACCCTCATCGCGCGGGACCCGCACTGCGGTGCGGGTGGGCAATTCGTTCCAGTCCACTCGGTAGCGGCCGCCGGTAATGACCAATTCGTTGCGGGCAATTTTTACAGTTCCGAAAATTCCTTCCTGGTCGAGAAAGCGCCCAAGTTTGGCGCGGTAGTTGTCGTCTTCAGAATCCCAGCGCGGGGTCTTGGTTCCGGTGAGCAGAACCCAGGCACCGGCGAATGTACCTCGCGCGGCCTCGATTGCTTCTTCATCGCCGGGGACCAGTAGTAAGGGACCGCGCTCAACCCCTTCAGTGCCGGGAGCCCACGCGCTACTGGCGAAGGCCAGGGGCATCTTCATTGGTGCGAGCACTCTCCCGCGCATCAGACGCCGGTCAAAGCCTACGGGGAATTCACCCCATTGCTCGTGGCGAGTTTCGGGGATACCGAACTTCGAAAAGCGCGCTTCCGCCCAATGAACAGCTTCGGTCAGGTTGGTCGATGAAGTCAGGCGCGGCCCGATGCCGTCGACCAACTCGCGCAGGTGCTCCATCACCAGGTTGCCTTTTTCGGCTTCCGCCAAAATTGCAGCACAGACAGCGTCTTCGCGGGGCAGACCGGTGACAGCCCAAGTTTCTGCCTGGGTGRCAACRTCCTGGGGAAGTGGGGCAAKGATTAGAGCAAAGGCAAGGAGCATCTTGTTAGTGTACGGCYATGCAGCTGRAAGTGGGSCTAGCRGGTGTCCGGATTTGCCAAAACACCYGRTTKGGAGATAAGCAATGATGAATTTTCCGAACGGTTAGAATCTTGGGGTGAGCTCTGAAACTCGCCCACGTTCGGTTGCGGTTATTCCCAGCCTCATTACTCTTGCCAATCTGGCTTGTGGGGTGGGTGCATTATTGTGGCTATGGGAGGCCGGCCAAAACGCCGACTACGAGTTGGTGAAGAACGCCGGGTGGTTATTGGTCCTGGCGGTTTTTTTTGATGCAATCGATGGCAAGTTGGCGCGGCTTACCAAAAGCACTTCCGACTTGGGCGCCCAGCTGGATAGTCTTGCCGACCTGGTCACCTTCGGATTGGTGCCGGCGTTTTTGATCCGGACTTTGGTGCAACTGGAAGGCCCAAGTTTTGACATTGTGCCTCACCCTCGAATCATGGTGGTCGGCCCGATTCTATACACCTGTTGTGCCGCTTTGCGTCTTGCCCGCTATAACGTTTTGCATGCCGGTGAAGATATGACCAAGGGAACCGCCGTCTTTATCGGCTTGCCGAGCCCGGGTGCGGCAAGTTTGCCAATCGCCATGGTGCTGTTCTACTTCGGCATCAGCGACCCGGCATTCCTGATTCCGGTCAGCGCCGAGACCATTCATTTGGTCCGTGAACTGACGTTGCGTTCGCTGCCGTTCTTGTTGGTGGTGCTGGGAGTCCTGATGGTTTCCAACCTTCCCTTTCCGCACTTCGTCGCCTGGGCATCACGCACCCGTCATCCTTTCCAGCGCATTGCGGAAATTACCATCATTTTGGGCTTGCTGTTTGTCGAGCCGGAGTTGGCACTGCTGCTCTTGTCGATTTGTTTCATCCTGCTGCCCGGCCTGATTGCCAGCGTCAGACTGTTGCACCAAAAGCTGCGTGGCCGGTCAGCGGCCTGATCTGATGAGTGACTTGTTCGTTGGCTTGGGGTCAAATCTAGGCGACCGAGGCGAAAATCTTCGCTATGCCCTGCGTCAATTGAACAAAATCAAGGGGATGCGCCTCAAGAAGTACAGTCGGTTTCATCGCACTACTCCGGTGGGCGGTCCCGTGCAGAACAATTTTCTCAATGCTGTTGCCTGGTTGGAGACGGACTTGTCTCCCCGGCAAATACTCGCCCTACTTCACACGGTGGAATGCCGTCGAGGCCGGGTTCGTAGTGTTGCCAATGGGCCGCGTACTCTGGATCTGGACTTGTTGTGGCAGACTGGTATCAGCATCGAGAGCGAGCGGTTATCCGTTCCTCATCCACGCATGCATGAGCGACGCTTCGTGCTCGAACCCCTAAATGAAATTGCTCCGCGCTTGCCGCTTGCTCAGGGCGATGTGACCACATGCTTGAAGGCGCTCACCAGCTGACTTGCCTGCAAGACTATACCCAGCTTTCCAGCTGGCGTGACGGCTTGGATGCCGACGCGGTAGTCGGCTTGGTGCCTACCATGGGCGCTCTTCATCAGGGGCATGAGCGTTTGTTAAACACAGCAGTTGACGAATGTGATCTGGTAATTRCTTCAGTCTTTGTAAATCGCTTGCAGTTCGACAACCAGGATGACTATTTGCAATATCCACGCCAGTTCGATGCTGATTTGGAATTGCTGCAGCAGTGGGGAGCGAGTGCAGTTTATGCGCCGAGTGAAGAGGACATCTTCCCGGAACCAAATCCGTCACTGGAAGACCCCGGCCCGGGGGGTGAATTATTCGAAGGTTACTACCGGCGTGGCCACTTTGCCGGCATGCTTACGGTGGTGCGCCGCTTGTTCGAGCGGGTCAGACCACACCGGGCGTTCTTTGGCGAGAAGGATGCGCAGCAGTTGTATCTGGTCAAACAGCTCAGTGCTCAGCTCAATAACGGTCCCGAGATTGTTCCGATTGCGACCGCCCGCGAACAATCCGGATTGGCAATGTCTTCGCGTAATCAGCGGCTTGATGGCGATCAACTCAAGTCGGCGGAAGCCATTTTTGGTGCACTGTCGCAGGCAGCCTCATTATTTGCCGGAGGACTGCGCGACTCCGCAATGATTGAACTTGCCATGGAGGAATGTATTGCTGTTGCAGGCTTGCGCCTGGATTACGCTGCAGTGGTCGATGCCACTACCTTCCTGCCGGCAACTGGCACCCGGCCTGATTCTCCCTGGCGCGCCATCATCGCTGCCTGGGTCGGGGATGTCCGGCTCATCGACAACATCGAACTTGAAGCAAGCAGATGAAACTTCTTTGTCCCGCCAAAATCAATTGGACCTTGCAAGTGCTAGGTCGCCGGACCGATGGTTTTCATCAACTTAACTCCTGGTTCGTGGGCATTTCCTTGTGTGATGAACTGGTTTGTCAGGCCGGCGGTTCCGGGCTGAGCATCTCTGGCAATGACGAGCTTGATAGCGGTGAGCACAATCTGGTGTTGCAGGCTGAGCGTGCCTGGCGTGCCGGTGGGGGGCAGGCACCGCAACTCGGCTGGGTGCTCAACAAGAAAATCCCGGTTGGCTCCGGCCTCGGCGGGGGCAGTTCCGATGCTGCCGGCGCTCTGCGCTTGTTGGAAGCTGCAGCCGACCGTTCGCTTGGCGCTGAAGCCTGCCTGAAGCTTGCTGCCGAGCTGGGTAGTGATGTTCCATTTTTCCTTGATGGTTGCGGTTGGCAGCAGCGTGGTGGCCGTGGCGAACAACTTCTCCGGAGCCATGACGCTCCGCCGCGTCATCTGGTGGTCGCATTCCCCGGCATTGAAATGTCGACCTCTGAAGTATTTTCTGCCTGCGGCGCAGCTGCTTGTGAGCAAGAGGATTTCGGGGAAGTTGATGCCGCGCCGCCGTTTCAACCAGGTCCTAACCAGTTGACTGCTGCTGCCTATCAAGTGGATGTACGGCTTTCCGACTTCGGTTCACAACTTTCCAAACACGCCGCCTTTCAACTGAGCGGAAGTGGCGGTGCTCATTTTGCAACGGTTGAAGATGTGGCGCATGCCCGCTTGATTGTTGCCGCACTCCAAGACGATGGGATTAACGCTTATCCCGCGCGCACTCTGCAAGCCAACGAGTTCCAAGTCGAGGTCCCGGCATGAAAGTATTAGTGGTCGGSCCCGGTCGTGCAGGCTGTCAGTTGGCGCTAGCCCATCGCCAAGCCGATGACCAGGTGGTACTGCTAGGGAGACGCAGCGGCAAGTGGCAAGGCTGGGCCCGTCGCAACGGCATTGCCACGGCCACCAGCTTGAAGAGGGTTCCGCCTGATTGCGTGCGACTYATCATTGCGGTTGCCGATGCTGACATTACTGCGGTTGCGACCGTGCTTTGTGGAATCCTGCCGCCGGACAAACAGCGCATGACGATTCATCTCAGTGGAATGACCGGGCTTGGAGCCCTGTCCTGTTTTGCCGAACGTGGTGAGCAAGTGGCAGCAGTCCATCCAATTTACGCCTTTGCGGAAGCCTGCAGTTGTGATTCAGCCCGGCTCGGTGGTGCTGCGGTCACAGTTTTGGCCAGCGACAACGGGCGCGCGGCGGCGAAATCGCTGGTGCGTAAATGGGGAGCAAAACCGCTGGAGCTCGATGCTGATGGCGATCGCCGCCGTTACCACCTGGCATTGACTTTGGCTTCCAACCACCTTGCCGGTGCCTTTGGGCGGGCAGAAGAAATTCTTGGCGATACTCTTGGCCAATGCGGACGAGAAGTGCTCGCCAGCCTTGCGGTGCAATCAATCGTGTCCTGTGCCCAGGTCGGTGCCGCCCAAGCCCTTACCGGACCGATTGTTCGCGCTGAACTTTCGACCATCAAGCAACATCTTGCTGCAATCAGCAAACAGGAAAGAGAAAAGTTGCGACCACTGTTGCTGGCCTTGACCGAATTTGCCGTTGATAGCGGTCGTTTGGACAAGTCTGCGGCGCGCCGCCTGCGTAAACTGCTGTCTGCGTGACCCGCACACTTTCAATCCTGGTGGAGTCTGCCGAGCAGGTCAATGACTTGCTGGCGAAGTGGGGGGGGACTACCGGCGAACACCGTGCTGCTGACAGGGTCGAGTTGCGTCTTGACCTTGACCCGGAGCTGGATTGGAATCAACTCTGCCGGGGAATTGATATTCCCATTATCGCCACCTGTATGCCAGTCCGTGAAGGCGGCGGGTTTACCGGCAGCGAGGAACGTCGCCAGCAGTTGCTGCGGCAGTTGCTCGATGGCGGAGCTGAGTTTCTCGATATCCCGCATGATGAAGATATTCCGGCTTGGGCCTACAGTGCGCGCATCATCCATTCCTGGCATCAAGGTGCCGAGGAGGAGGCTGATCTTGAAGCGGTGCATGCGAGCTTGCGGGACAAGGCAAAAGCTGGAGATTTGATCAAGATAGTTGCCTTTGCTCGGGACCAGGCTGGTGCCCATGCAGTGTTGAAGTTGTACCGAAAAGGAGCTGAACGCACTGACTTGTTGGCATTTGCCCAGGGTGAGCTTGGTACCTGGACTCGCATTGCAGTTCTCAAACTGGGTTCACCCTGGCTGTATTGCTGCCTGGAAGGAGCCGAGACCGCACCCGGTCAACTTAGCATCGACGCTCTGGTCGGATTGCCGCTGGCCAAATTCGACCAACTGTGGGCGGTAGTTGGATCGCCGATATCACATTCACTCTCGCCCTTGTTGTGGAATGCCGCGTTCGCTGCCGAACACCAATCGGCAATCTATCTGGCGGTTGATTGCGTTGATTTATCCGCTTTGTTCGAGGCCTCTCCAGCAGATTTGTGGCGTGGATTTTCGGTGACCTCGCCGCTTAAAAGTGAGGCGGCCCAACTTGCTGGCGGTTACTGCGCCATAACTGATGCGGCGGGCTCTACCAACACTTTGTTGCGCGACAAGTCGGGCACCTGGATTGCACTCAACACCGATGGCCTCGGTGCCTTTGCAGCGCTGCGGGAATCCGGCCTCGGAGAACAGTCTTCAGTTCTGATTATCGGTGGAGGTGGCGCTGCTTGTGCAGTTGCGGTTGAAGCCGGACACTTGCAGCACTCGGTTGCGATGGCCCTGCGTACGCCGGGCAAGCTGGCTTCATTTGCCGATGCGAATGATGTCGCTATCCACCCTCTCTCAGATGTTGACTTGAGTGAATACGACGCGGTGATTCAGGCGACTCCGCTCGGCTCCCAAAGTCAGCCCGGAAATCCGCTGCCCAGCGGTAACTTTGTCCATGGCCAACTGGTCCTGGATATGGTGTATTCACCATTGATTACCGAATTCCTGGCTGCCGCCCTTGCCAAGGGTGCGCAGATTGTTCCCGGTAGTGAAATGTTATTCTGGCAAATGGTGGCTCAATACCGTGCTGGAGTCAACGCTGACCCGAGCACCGAGTTGCTTGCCCAGCTGCACCTCCGCATGGTGGACGGTTTGCCCGGGAAACCACCGGTCCTTTTGTGCGGACCACGTGGTTGCGGCAAATCCAGTCTCGGTTCGGCGCTTGCCGCCAAGCTTGGTCGGTGTTTTATTGATGCCGACCACTTACTTGAGGCACGCCATCAGCGCTCCATCAAGGAGTGGATTACCGAGGATATCGAGGGCTTTCGAGCGGCTGAATCCACCCTGTTGCGGGAGCTGGTCACCTTTCGTGGGTGCATCATCGCGCTGGGCGGGGGGGTCGTCGAGAACGCCGGTAATCGGGAGCTGCTTGCTGTCCAGGCTGCGGTGTTCAAGTTGGATTCCGAAGTCGACACTTTGTTTCAGCGTCAGCAAAATGAACCCCGTCCGCCACTGACCGATCTCGAACCCCTGGAGGAAGTGCGCGAGCTGCACCAGCGCCGCCAGCCGTGGTATCTGGAGGCCTCCAATAATCGCTGCCTGAATACTGACGGTGATTTCTCGGCGGTGCTGAAACTGTTGTCCACCATGGTGTCCTGATAGGATTCTGTGGTGTTGTGCTGCACCCTGCTCCTCGGTTTCTTGCAAACGGTAGAAATGCCACCGTTGCCGCCGCCGTTGGACCAAAATGTGGAAGCCGCAGCTGCAGTACAGGCGCTTAGTGGCGGCTTTGAGTCGGAGCAAGCCCGCGCCGCCGCCGCTGAAATCCTGGGACTACTTGGACAAGCTGAACCTGTCGCTCAAGCAAATTTCCTGGTGCAAGTGGTTGGTCACGAGGCTTTCCCGAAGAACGTGGGCATTACCGCAGCCTGGCGTCGTTTGTCAGGTTCATGGCCCGAACTTGAAGGCTGGCTCATGGCTGCTCTGCTTCGCGACGAGGACCGCTTTGAACTCAATGGCGCCCTCGCCGCGATTGGGTATTTGGAGTTGAGCAACCCGACCATGATTGAAGCAACTGCCGCCCGGCTGAGCGAGGAGCGCAGTGCGGAATATGTTCGCCGTGCTCTATTCAATATCACCCGCCATGAGTTCCCTGATGCTGGTGCATTCAACTCGTGGTGGGCCACTGCCCGCCAAACCAAACGAGCGGCGTGGATTGCCCAGGCATTCGATGCCGCCCATGCGCGTGAAATCAAATTGTGGGGAAAGATTCTGGCTCTTGACCCCGGAGCTGCCCTCGAGGCCGGGAAGTCACCTCTACGTGGAGTGCGCAAGCTCGCTTTCGGCACCATGGCCGAATATCCCCAAGTTGTAGAGGGGGATTATTCGCCTGCCGCCGAGGCGTTACGGGATGCCTTTTACCAGGAGTCTGATCCGGAGCTTCGCCGCGACCTGATCTCGCTGATTCCTCGTTTCCATCTTGGTGCTGAAGCAATGTCGCTATTGGACCAGGCACTCGAAGCATCCGCGCCCGGTGAACGACTGGCTGCTGCCCGCTCGTTGATTCACGTCCGCCCGGTTGAGTTGGCTCGCGTCGGGGTCGTGCGTCACTTGCGGCGAGTATATGTCCAG
>NVRO01000038.1 GCA_002400895.1 Planctomycetota bacterium | reverse complement strand
CGGCGGCGGCGATTCTCAAGTGCAATCGAGACTCCGGCCATGCCGCGGTTATTATCCCCCACCATCAGATCACACGAGGCGGAACGGAAATCCAGGGCGCGCATCGAACGGAAGGCTCTGGTCTCACCAGCACCGCTATGGCGACCTTCAATCCGCAGGGCACCATCAAGGACCCGCGGTTCGACTCCGAGGCGGGCGTCGACACGGGTGTTCCATTCGGGGCGCGGCAGTTTGCCTTCAAAGGTGTCGGTCCAACTGACCAGACGGGAATGTTCCTGTATGCGTTGCTGCCATAGTTGGGCAAACAGATATTGCTGATCCTCTTCCTGGCCACGCAGATTGTCCTGCAACATCGCGAACTCGCCAATCGCACCCTGAATATCCCCGTCGAGATAAGCAGCCCAGGCCACCGCATTTTGCCGGGCATAGGCTTCATCCCCGGAGGTGGCTTCGCTCAAGGAGAAACGGGCATCTTCAATCTTACCCATTTGCAGGAAGTTGAGCCCCCGTCGTAAATGAACGCCGGCCCAGTCCGGCTTTTCCGCCACTGCGCGACGCAATGCGACTTCGGCAAGTTCCTGGCGGTCTTCCTGGTTCAACAACCATCCAAGTTCACCGAGTACTGCGGCAGAGCGCGGCGCTACTGACAGCAAGTCGTGGAGATCGGTGCGGGCAGATTCCAAATCGCCGGTCTCGCGTGCCCAGCTGGCACGCAGATAAAGCGCGTAGGGCAAGCGCGGACTCAGCTTGAGTGCCCGTTCGAGCGCAACCCGAGCAGCATCAGTAGCCTCAAGTTGTTCGAGCCAGAAGGCCTTGGCCGCCAGGACCGGGGCGGCATCAAGCGATGCAGCGGAAATCGAAGCATTGAGGTCGCGCAACACCTCGCCGGCGGGTTGGCCATCGGCGGCGGCGGCAATCGCCCGCAAATAAAGCAAACGCCATTCACCACCAAAACGCTCGACCCCGGCACGGGCCATATCGAGAGCCGCGACGAAATCGCCTGCCAGGTATCTGGCCGCGGCCTCGCCGCAAGCCCCATCAAGGGCAAGTGGGGAATCGCTACCAGCAGCACGCTGAGCGCGGGCGTACTGGTCGGCAGCAGTGGCAAAATCACCGCTCTGTAAATATGCGGTGGCCAAAGCACCCCGGTGCATCAGCGCTTCCGGCGCCGACTGATTTGAATAGCGGGCATCCATGCCATCGAGAATCTGAATCGCTTCGTCCGCCCGTCCCTCCGTCACCAACAAGGTTCCCAGCGCGCGTTTGGCATTCACATCACCACCGCTACGCGAAACCGCATTGCGGTAATGGAGTTCTGCTTCGGTTGTCAATCCCAGTCGTTCAAGCAACCGTCCGAGCCGTACCGATGGGATAGCCGAGGCGCTGAAGCGACCGGAGCCAAGTTGGGTCATTACCGATTCGGCGACATTGCCGACCAATGGCCCCATCCCCACTCCTTCAATCCCGGCCATGCGGGCGTACAAGGTAAAGGCAAGGTCGAACCTGAAGGTGCGTTCCCACACTTCTCCCAGCTTCAGCCAGACCTTGATGTCAGCCATCTCCAACTCGATGGTCCCAACCGCAACCTGCTCGGCGCGAGCCCACGCCAACTCTTCAAAGTTGCCCTGGCTTAACAACCAGTCGACAAATTCCAGGCGTTCCACCACTGCACCTGCAGTCGTCGGCAAGCCCCGCACTCCGAGCTCGATCTGGTTTCGCAAGGTGTTGGCTAACTTGAAGCTTTCGTATTTGTCAGGAGCAAGTTCATAGGGCGCAAACCGTTCGCTGCCAGTCCTGGGGTCAATTTCCTGAAAAGTGATGGTGTCTATCCCCGATACCAGGTCGTAACGCTGGTCGTTGGTAATCCTCCCCCAGCGCACACTCAAGGCATCAAGGCGCACCGAATCCCATTGCGCCGCCAGTTCATCGTCACCAGCATTGAAGTCCGAATCGACGAAATCGGAATTGTCATCATCACTACCAGCAAAACCGCCAAAACCGAGTACCTCGGTGCCATCGTCAGGGTTATCGATAATTTCGTCGATTGCACCGGGCAAGATTGGCGCATGCACCAATAAGTTGTTGCTCCAGTAGTTGGGACCACAATCCGGCACCGGCGGCGGCATCAGCACTTCGAGCTGGCTGAGCGGGGGTAACACCAGGGGCAACGGATCCAATGGTTTGGTTTCGCGAGGCTCGATGAAAGCATCGCGGCTACCACCACTGGAGATATCAACTACCAGGTCGGAAGAACTCAGAGACGGCAAATCGAGACCCCGCACTCCGGGGCGCATTCCCCGCGGGTCGACTTGAGTGAGCAGTGACCAACTCATCAGACCGAGCAAGCCGACAACTACCAGCAACAGGATTTGTTCGCGCTTCATCAGAGTTCCTCGTTCTGATTGCTTTGCGGCAGAGCGCCGGCAGCGAACTTGAAGGTGACGTGGCGCAGACCCTTCTTGTCCAGCGGCAGGACTTCGAAGGCAGCCAGACCCAAGTTGGGTTGGTGGCTGACCACCGACTTCAGGAATCGGTTCAGCAACTCTTGTTCCATTACCACTTCCAAATCAACTTCGGTCACTTCAACCGCGGCCATGCCGCTCTTGCCGCGACTCCGCACCCGGGTGTTGATGCGGATGTCATCAACTTCGGTGGCGTCCCAACCAATCGCCAGCTGCACCATCTGATCGACCACCCACAAGCCACGCATCACCCGCTCGATAATCGGCGGCTGAGTTGGCGACACTGCCGGCAAACCCAATGATTCGTCCAATTGCATGTTGCGCAGGCTGGCCTGACCGATGAGCTCGCTACGCCGCCGCCCGGTGAACTGAATGTAGTGCTTGGAAGGCGATTGCCCCACAGCAGGTTGAAACTCGGGTGGTAGCGGAGGCAGGCATTGTGCCGCCAAGCTTTTACTTTGCTCCACCAAGCCGACCAACAGGTTGCGCGCTCGAGTAACTTCCGAAACATTTACATGCTGACCGCTCAACGCGCGGCGTGCAGTAATGGTCTTGCGCTGGGCAGAAGACAGATCCCCCTTCCAGGTCGCACCTGAAATCATCCGCAGGATGAAGAATACAACCAGTCCAATCGCAACCCCGATGAGGAAACGACGATGGGTTTGCCAGAGCGCGTCGAGGTTCATTCTTCATCCTCCATGGCAATCGCACCTGGCCCGTCGACCAACAACACCGCCGTCAAGGTCCACAGCGGGTTACGACCGCGATCCTTGCTGACGATACGGATGGCCCGATCACCGCCGGGCAGGTCCTGCTTGACGCGCTCACTGAAATTGGTGAATGCTTCGTCGGCGCGAAGCTCGCGGTCTTCGCCGCGCAGAGTGACGGTTACCGTGGGCACGGCAGCTCCCTTCATGCCCCATGCTTGCGCTGCACTCAACTCGGCACTAAAACTCTCCACCCACAAGTTAGCGGGCAGATGTTCGCTCAGGGCATTGAGCATCTGCTCAGCTGACTGGCGTAGTGCAGCACGCGCGAGCAAATCCTGATAAACCGCATCGGCCCCCACAATCGCAAGTTCAAGCTCTTCTGCACGCCGATCGTTCTCCAGAATGGTACGCGCTTGACGGTCGAGCCGGTTGGCGCTGGCCATCATCTCACTGGCGCGGTTCGACTGCACCACGTAATCCAGCACCAGGAAGGCCACCGCACACACCACTGCCATGACCGAGAAGATTCCACGCTGCTGGAAGTCGCGCTTTTTGCGCGCAGCTTTGGACAATATTTCGAGGGCATAAAAATCCTCGTCGGCAGCGGACAACGCCAAACCGATGACAATGGTCGCCGCAGTTCCATCGGCTTCGAGGTCATCAGCCTGAGCATCATCGAGTTGATTGATGTCAATCATATCGGCAGGATTCCACACTTCAACCGTCACCCCGCAACGCTGGGTCAGCATGTCATCGAGGCCGTTGGCATTGGCACCACCACCAGTCAGGAGAATCCGGTCAAGGGCCAAATCCTGCAGCCGTGCCTGAGATTTACACAGAGTAATCACCCCGCTTAGCAGGGTCGGTAGCGGGTCATAAAGCGGCACCAGTGGCCGGGTCACCCGCTCCGCCTCGGAACCAAGGCGCTGGCCGGTTGCTCCACGCAAATCGATGTGCTTATGAATGAGACCGCGGGCGCGCGCGGCATCAATCCCCAGCGACCGGGCCAGAGTTTCATCCTTCTTGGCCAGACTGGTGCTGACTGAGCGGGCAAAGTAAAGTTCGGTACCACGAACCAAGGCCAGATCGATGGTGCCGTGACCGATGTTGGCGATAAGAGTTACCGCTGGTTGGTGGTCACCAAGCGCGATGAATGCGTTGTACAGCGCAATCGAGTTGGGGCTGAAACCATGAACCGGCAATTTACCGAGCGCATCCATCCAGCCTTCGAGCAATTCCTCCTTGATCAGTCCGAGCAAAATGGTGTCCTCGTCATCCAGCTCCGACTGCACCGGCAGCAAGTTGAACGATGTCGCCAATGGTGAACCGGAACGGGATTCCAGCTCGCGGACTTCGAAATCCATCAGCCGTTCAAGCCGCCAGTCTTCGACCTGCGGCACCGGCAAATACCGCATCATCACGTCGGAACCGGTCAAGCCGACCCGCACCGGCGCGGGCTGTTTGCGCAATGCCGCAAATGCGTCGGCAACTTCGATGGGAGTCTGGTTACCGGCAACCGCAACCGAGTGGTAGCGGGTAAGTGCAACTTCACCTTTACGCAGCGAAACCTCAGCCAGGCGAATGGCGGTACTTCCGGGGTCCAGTCCGGTGCCACGACTCATAGTTGCTCCCCCGCAATCCAGCTCGCCATTACCGGATAGCTCAGCTCCAATGCACCGAGCAGGCGACGCCGGTACTCCGCTGCGGACTGGCGTGAGGCAGCAAGAACGCGTTCACTTTCTGCCGCCAACAAGTCGCTGATGGCACCAGCTTCGATTGCGACATCGGTCCCCGGCAAGGACTGGGCGAGGATGGCGGCGTCGGCGCCGACTCGTTGCATTTCACTGGCAGCTCCCAGGAACATCGATTCAGCAACCAGTCGCTCGAGTTGGTTGAGCTTGGTGCGTCCGGCGCTGATGGCATCGGCGCGCAACTGCTCCGCCCACTCGATTTCATCGTCGTCGAGGGGGTATCGTTGCACCAGTTCTTTTACCGATGCCAGCAGTGCAGCGGTGTTTTGTTGGCGGGCATGGCGCTTGATGTCGAGATTGAGTTGGGCAGCAGCAGTGAGCGCCACTCGCAAATCCCAATCAATGCTGATGCCAACCTTTGGTTCGAGCCGCAAGATGCCGGTTGAACTTATTGAAATCGGCTGGTCAAAAGCAAAGTCGATCATGGTCGGACGACTACCACGGATTACCAAACCACCGGCATGCTCGACCACCACCCCTTTGCTGGCAGGAACCGGATCGCCCGCGGTGAGCACCAGCACCAGCTGATTACCAAAATCAAAGTCGAGCCAGGTGTGGTCGGCATCGGAAACAAACTCAATTCCGCTACTTACCTGCTTCCATTGTCCGCCAGCCCCGGTAACGCTCACCAATTGTCCATCTAATCCGAACAGAATCAAATTACCACCAGCAGAGATGAAGCGGCGACCATTGTCGGCGGATTGTTTGGAGGCGCCGTCACCAGCGCCAACTTCGACCTGCAAATCGCTGAGCGAGCCGCTTCCTGCAGTCCTTAAGGACAGCCGAAACCACTCGGCATCGTCGCAAGGTAGTTGCAAGCTTGTAGATGCCTTGCCAAGTTGCGCTCCGGCCCAGCGACCCAGGCTTTCAGACTCTCCCTTGCCCCATTCAATCAATGGCCAGACTTGCAAGTCACCACTGATTTTGGCGCTGATTTCGAGTGCGCATACCGCCCGACCAAAACTCGGCAACAGTTTGGCGCGTTGACTACCGCCGGAACTGACCAGGGAATCACCGCTAACCTGCAACCCATTACTCAACTGCCAGGACTCGGCAGATTCCGCGTCGAAGTGTCCATAGTTATCGATGGCGTCGAAGTTGACTGCAGTTGCTCCGGCCCCAGCTCCGGCACTTGGTTCAGCATCATCGAAGCCGGGAGTGGCACCGATGAAATACCAGGCGGCGGCGGCGCCAACCAACGCCACGAGAAGCACCAACATCATCGGACCTCCGCGGCCACCCCCCGACATCGCTTCCTCGACCGCGCGGGAATGGATTTCAGCAGCGTCACCATCGGCACCGTCGCCGTGGTCAGCGGCACTGGCGGCACCGGGAGCTTCGTCGGCGGCAAGTAATCTCAGACTCAGGTTGCCAATGCGCAACTCGGTACCGGCAAACCACTCGCCTTCCTCGACCTTGAGCCCACCTGACCAAGTACCATTGGTAGAAGCCAGATCCTTGAAGTGGGTTTCGCCGCCAGCGCTGACTTCGACTTCGATATGGCGGCCCGAAACCGCATCGCCAATCACCTTCACATCGATTCCGTCACGCCGACCAAGCACCCAAGTGCCTGGGGCAAGTTCAATTACTCGACCTTGTTCCAGGCCGTTCAGGACTTCGATGCGAATCATGCTGTGCGGGAGGTGCCGGCGAAATGCCGCGCGGCAAGGAAGTTTAGGCATCTCCTAGGTAACGGACAAAGCCCGGCGTCTGTTCTAACTATCCGAATTAGGGCCGGAGGTAACTATCATCCCTGCTCACGATGCGTTTCTTCTTCCTGACCCAAGAGCCGGAGCAGTTGAGCGGAGCCTGGTCAGCGCCAGTCGAGCTTAATCGCCACCTCAAAGCCCTGCGGATTGAGCCGGAAGAATCCTTCCTGTTGTTGCTTCCAAATGGCGGTGCGGTGCGTGCCCAGTTCGATGGGCGCAACCAGGTAATGCTGTTTGGGCTGTGTGAAATCCCCCACCTACCCTTATTACCGGTGACTTTGGCCACCGCCTGGCCCAAGGGCAAACGGGCCGACGATTTGGTGGTGCGGGCCACCGAGGCCGGGATTGAACGAATTATCCCACTCTGCTGTGAGCGCTCAGTCAGTGGCCGTAAGCCATTTTCCAAAAATCGTTTGGAGCGTTGGCATAAGCTCGCTCGCGAGACTTGCCAGCAGAGTAATCGCCCTTTTCCGCCAAGTATTGAGGCGAATCCGATTCCCCTCCAGGAAATCCGTACGGAGGTTCCCACCGCCCGGCCAATCGCCCTGGTTCCCGATGCCTGGCCACTGGCAATGGAACTCACCCTCAATCCACCTGAAGAAATACTCCTGCTAGTAGGCCCGGAAGGTGGTTTCTCGGCCGATGAAGAAGCCTGGTTCGAGCGGGATGGCATCGTCAAATCTGGTCTGTTGCCGACCGTTTTGAGGATTGAAGCAGCAGGCCCGGCCGCTGCCACCATCTGTCAGCACTGGTACTACCAACTGCGCAGCAGTTAGAGCTCACAGCCATCCTTGCTCAAGAAATGAGGTGTAGCGGCCACCGGCCACCACTACATGGTCGAGCAATTTAACTCCGAGCAGGGAACCGGCGCGCTTCAGCCGCGCCGTGGTAGCACGGTCCTCGGACGAAGGATAGGGGTCGCCGGAAGGATGGTTGTGCGCCACAATCACCGCCGCCGCACGATRCATGATGGCWGGCGCAAACACCTCGCGCGGGTGTACCAAAGATGCAGTCAAGGTCCCCTCGGAAATACGTCGGTGGTTTACCACCCCGCCCTTGGCGGTGAGGTAGATGGCGTAAAAACACTCGGTGTGCTCCCCCGCCACCCGCGGTCTCAGCCAGGCGGCGACGTCCCCACCWCCGCACAAGGACTTCGGCAGCTCGACTTCGGCCACTGCCGCCCGGCGCCCCAACTCCACCGCCGCGGCGAAGCGCTGTGCCCCCGCTGGCCCCAAGTGGAGCTCMCGRGCGAGGTCCGGTGTTTCCATCGCCAACAAAGTGGCCATGCCACCTGCGAACGGCAGGGCACCACCACCCAGAGCATGAACAAGCAGAGTTTCGTCGTCAAGATTACGCGCAATCACGCATTTACTCACGGCCGACGACAAGCCCCGCTACAAAATATTTCGCACCAGCGGAATTTACTCAGCGCGGCTCACGAAAGCGGGCATCGAGTTCAGCGGGGCTGAGGGCAAACACCTTGTGCCAACCAGCTTCAAATCCCCAGGCACGAATTTGGGGAAACAGCTGGGACCATAAAGTT
>NVRO01000037.1 GCA_002400895.1 Planctomycetota bacterium | reverse complement strand
CTCCGCCACGACCACCGCGTCCACTGCGTCCACCACCCCAGCCACCCCAACCGCCGCGTTGGCTTTCCTGCTCGGACAGGTAGGTTTCCATCTGCGTAGAGTTAAGAATCCCTGCCAGCGATGTGTTGGTTTGCTCTTGCATTGAGGTCATGGAGCTACGCATGGCATCACGGTCCCAATCACCGGAATTACGGAGCTCGCTGAACATCTCGCTGCGCTTGGAGGAAGCCTCGGCAAGAATCAGTCCCATGTCATGAGTTTGGGCGTCATTCAGACCAAGGGTATCTCTCCACTGGTCCATTTGGCGGTCGATTCGATCCTGGCTACGCTCGGCAGAGCGCTCGCGACGCTCGGCACTTTCGCGCTCTTCACGCTGATCGAGAAGCGCATTTAACTGGGCAACAGAAACCTCAGCAGGAGCTGGAGATTCGGAAGGCGGGGCAGCCAAAACGCGGCGTGACGATCCTGCAGGACTTTCAGCATCCTTCGGGGCGCTGCGCAGGCCGCGGTCCAGGTCGGCCCTCAAAAGGTCCATTTCGACCTGAAGAGCCTCGACCGAACGGGTCAATTTATCAACCGACTCGGAGGTGTCAGACCATGCAGCATTACTGTAAGTAGTTGCCGGCAAGCTGGCTTGTGGTTCGGAGGAAGCRTCTGGGGAGCCGAGGGTTACGGCGACCCAKCCACCKATTAGGCCGGCTGCTACTACCAGAGCGGCAAGAAGGGGGGTATTTCTATCTGTACTCATACCTGTATATAACCTGTTTCTCCCTGCATAGTTCCGGAATCGTACGGGAAAAAAAAAGCAGRTCCCTGGAGGGCAATTTCTGAGCCAATTGGCGGCTCTACAGGTAAAAAGTGCTCAACCCGAAGCTCACCACTATCCATGCCAACAGGCTCAGGGGCAGGCCTAGCTTGAGGAAATCGCCGTAGCGATATCCACCAGGGCCATAAACCATCAAGTTGGTCTGGTGACCAATCGGGGTGGCAAAACAAATGCTTCCACCAAATGCCACTGCCAAAATGAACGCCCGCAACAGTTTGTCGGGATCACCGGTGAAAGACTCCATAGCGCTAATCGAAAGGGCGGTTTGGATTGCAATCGGGGTCAGCAATACTGCCACCGCACTGTGGGAAATMAGAGCGTTGAAAATTATGCACAAGAGCACCAATCCGGAGAGAACTGCGGGCGGACCCCAATCGGACAAGGCGTCGACGATTCCTCCGGCAAAGAAGGAGGCCGCACCGGTAGCTTCCATGGCCTTGCCCAGGGCGAGGGTGCCGACCACGAACATCAGAATCGGCCAATCGATGGCCCGATAAGCGCGGCGAGTGGTTACACAACCAGTCGCTACCATCAGGATGGCACCAGTCAGGGCTGCCATTGGTATAGGTATCGCCTTCACCCCAAACACCGAGTAGGAGACGAACATCACCACCACTGCGCCAGCAATCCCCAAGGCACGCCGCGCCTTGTCGCGCAACACCACCCAATCGTGCGCCCCGCGCAGCAAGAAGAAGTCGGTACTTGCGCGCAGCTTGACCTGGGCCTGCTCGGATCCGCACACCAACAACAGGTCGCCCGGCTGCAGACGAAGCTGGGAAGCGCGCTCCCGGATATGGTAACCATCACGCAGAACTGCAACAGTGACTGCGTTGTAATCGCGCCACAGGTGTAGTTCCCCCACCCGGCGGCCCACAATCGCGGAATGGGGCGACACTGCGACCTCAAAGAATTCCATTGTCTTCGGGTCAAAAGATGTATCGTTAATCATCTTCAGACCAAGCTTGGTCTGCAGATTGGCAAGCTGGTCGACCTTGCCACGCAGCATCACCACGTCACCTGCCTCGATGGTTTCGTTGTGATAAGGAGGCCAGCACATGTCTTCACCACGCACAAAGAACAACATCTCAACACCGGCGCGTTCAAAGGCTTCATTGAAACTCTGGCCGACCAGTGGCGAGGAACGGCGCAACACCAGTTCGGTAACATATTCGCGTTGACCAGCACCGCCGACCATGGTCGAAAGGGTGTGGCGCTCAGGAACCAGGCGACGCACAAATATCGCCATGAATACCACCCCACCAAGTGCCAGCGGAACACCCAATGGGCTCATTTCGAACATACTCAGTGGTTCGTAACCGAGGTTTTCGGCGGCGCCGCTAACCAGCAAGTTGGTGCTGGTGCCTACCAGGGTGCACATGCCGCCAAGGATGCTGGCAAAAGACAAGGGCATCAACAGGCGTGAGGCTGCAATCCCGGTTTTTTGCGCAAGTCCTAGCAGGACGGGGATGAAAACCACCACTACCCCGGTGTTGTTCAGCACCGAAGAAACCAGGGCGACAATCAGCCCGGTCATTAAAACCATACGGCGTTCTTTGCCGCCGCTGTACTTCAAGACTCCGCGAGCAATAAATTCGACCGCACCGGTGCGGTTCAGGCCTTCTCCAATTACATACAAACCACCAATGGTTAGCACCGCATAGTTACTGAATCCGGCAGTGGCTTCTGACACATCAAGGATGCCGGAGGCCACCAACACCACCAGTAGACCGAGACCAATAGCGTCCATCGAGGCCTTCTCCAGCACCAGCAGGATCAGGACCATGAAGGTCAGCGCTACAACCAGGAGGGCGTCGAATCCCATGTGGGTCTTATGTTAAACCAAAGGGGTGTCTATTGGCATTCCGCTTAAGATAGACCAGTGGTTTCAAAATGACCWCATCATCCGCCAGGCYAATTGTGGAACAAGCCTGACGGCTTGTGTGTCTCGGCCACCCTCCATTCCAATAGCATTCAATCGAAGTTCGGGACCCATGCGCCAACCATCCCCGAATTCTGTTTCGAAGCCATATGCGACATATATTCCATTGTAATCCCCTTCCAATTGCACCATGTTCGGCTCGCCGAGAGCTCGCGCCCAGACCACTCCATAGCGCAGATTCCAGTGTCGATTATCCTCCAAGGTGGAATGGTTTATTCCCAAACTCACCTGGTACCAATCGCCGGCGGCGGGATTTCCGTCATCGGCAAACAACTCTTCGTCAAATGGTTGCCAGACTCCAAACAGTTCCACTGCCTTGGTGCTTGCGCCAGGCTTCTTGCTGAATACCTGGCCCCCGCCCACGGTGATGCCAATATTCGGCAGGGCGGAAAAACCACCGCCAACATAAAACTCATCCTCTATTCCGGGAACGGAACACGAAGCCACAAGAAAAAACAACGCGAGAGGTCTCATAAAGAAAGGTAATAATTAACGGTATCACTCAAGCCCTGTTCGAGGGTCTGGCATGGCTGGTAGCTGATGGTTGTTTCCGCACTGCTGATGGCGGCGCAAGAGTGGCGGACATCGCCATCGCGTTCGGCCCCATACACTGGTTGAAGTTCCTTGGAGCACCGGCCTTGAGCTGCAATCTGGTCGCGCAAGATTACAAACAATTCGTTCAGGCTGATGGCATTCCCCATTGCAATATTGAACACAGGTGCATTCTCGCCATCCGGCAAGGTGCACAAAGCTGCGGATAAATTGGCTTGCACCACATTGGCAACCGGACAGAAGTCGCGGGTTGTTTCGCCATCGCCAAATACTTGCGGCTGAACGCCTCCCATAAACTCGCTTATCCAGCGAGGAATAACCGCGGCGTAGGCACCGTTGGGGTCCTGGCGTGGACCAACCACATTGAAGTAGCGGAGTCCGACAATTGCCATCTTCCTGGTCGCCAACTGTTCGGCGGCAATCTCGTTGGCATGCTTGCTGGTGGCATAAGGCGAAAGTGGATTGCCAATGCGTGATTCAATTGCAGGAACCGCCTGTTCATCTCCATAGACCGCGGAGGAAGATGCGTAAACCACTCGCCCCGCCCCTACTTTGGCCGCCGCCTGAAAAATGTTCTCGCTACCAACAGCATTGACGTTATGGCACAATTCCGGCTGCTCTATCGAAAGCGGCACCGAGCCCAGTGCGGCATGGTGGAGCACGATGTCGACACCAGCACACGCTTGAGCACCATCATCGGGCTGGCGAATATCTCCTTCGACCAGGGTAAAGTTGGACCATGCCTGCTCGCCCACCGACTTAAGTATTTCGTTCAGGTTTTCCCGGCTGCCCGTAGAGAAGTTGTCGAGACACACCACTTYCTGGTCCATCTGCAGCAAGCACTCAATCAAATGCGATCCGATGAAGCCGGCGCCACCTGTTACCAACCAGCGGCGCCGAGCGCCACGAACTAGCTCATTGGTTGATAGGGGAAGTACGATTGAGGACACTCCGTGATTCTAAAATAGCGGTAATGCGAAGTTACCCGTACACCACGTTTTTGCTTGGCACCCTGGCGGYGTCARCTCTACTGGTGTCATATGCCTGCTCACCGGCCAAGCAAGTTCCTACCAAGACCTCATATGGCGGTGCATTTACTCCCGGCGACAGGTCCTTTGAGCGTGCGGTAGTGATTGGACCGTCAACTGCCGCGACCATTGCGGCGATGGGCCTGGCCGAGAAGGTTGTAGGAGTTTCCGATTACTGCAGCGACCAGGCTTTTGCCAACTTRCCGCGGGTTGKAGGCCAACAGGATCCCTCRTTGGARAGAATCGTGGTGCTCAAACCGGACCTGGTCATAATTCAGGGTGAATCCTTGCGTCTACGTGACTGGTGCGAACAAAACAATATCGCCTTTCGCAGATTCCTGACCGACAGTTGGGATGAATGGCTGGACGAAGTTCTACAGCTCGGTGATTTGTTTGCAGCACCCGGAGCTGCCGAGCGAGTCAGGGGCGAGGCCGAAACCCGGCTGCAATGGGCGCGCTCGGTGCAAGAACATTCGCCAAGTGTTTTATTGGTGGTCGGAAGACGCCCGCATCAAGCATCCGGACTGGTAGTCGCCGGAGCGGCTTCGTTTTTGTCCGAACTGCTTGAAATCGCCGGAGGACGAAACGCTGTCGCCGACAACCCACGCGACTACTTCGACTTGAACGAAGAAGCGGTACTGTTGCTTAATCCAGACATCATCCTCGAGTTTATTCCGCCCGATCAGGAGACCTTCGAAATTTGGGAGGCCGCCTTTCCAAGCCTGCGCGCAGTCCAATCGAAGCAGGTGTTTGCAATAAACAAGGCTTGGGCAGTCCAGCCCGGCCCGCGAATGCCGGATACGGCGATGCTGTTTAGCAAGTTGATTACAGCCTTCCCCGCCAACAATTAAGATGTTGTTGGGCCTCCCATTTCTGCTCCTTAGCGTGGAGTAGGGAATAATCCACGACGAAATCCCCCAAACCCGAAACTGGTCGGGTCCCAGACACCAAGCATGCCGGCTTCAAGTCCATTGGTGGGGATTTTATTTTCCAATCCCAATGTCCAAAGGGACGCATTGAGAAAGAGACGACGCAAATCTTCGCTCGACCAATCGTCTGCCGCCCCCATGGTTGTCGTAAAAATGCGTTGTACCCCACCGCCAGGCAAAGGACGCTGGCGCAACCAGGCAACCGGGTGCATCGGATTATTTTTTGCACCGCCAACCGGAGGCGAATCCGGAGTCATCCCCGCCAGCACCGAACCATATAGCAGCACTTGCGCATCGGTTGGCAGGTCACGGATGGCATAAACATCGGTCGGCCCAAACACATCGGTTACGCCGCGTAAAACCGGATGACCGGACAAATCGGGGTTGGGCACACCGCGAGTTGCCTCCCGCCCGTGGTGGCCGTGGTGTGCCACCCAAGTTTCCCCGAGAATTTCGCGACCAAATCCACCTTCGGGATTGCTGCTGCGCCAACTCCACTTGGCAAAGGGGCTTGCCATATTTTCCTTGTAGTTGAACGCATGAGTGGCGGTGCGAATGCCGACCAGCGGTTTGCCCGTTTCTACATGCCGCATGATGTGCGCCATGTCTTCGTCCCCAAGTTCTCGAAAACGCAACTGTAAAACCAGAAGGTCCGCGCCGTCGACAAGATGCAGGCCGGGAATGTTTGACGGATTGTTGGGGTCAATCTCCCCGGTGACTGAATCCTGACTAAACAGCACCACGCTTTCAAACCCGTGATGTTCCGACAACAGTCGCGCCAGCATCGGCAAGGCTTCCTCTGAACGATATTCCTCGTCTCCCGCCACCAACACCACCCGCCTGCCGGCACCTACACCTTCTCCGCCGGGGAAAATCAACCAACGAGAATCTTCGGGGATTGAAGAGGCACAAGCCGCCACTGGAATCAGGGCAAGCAGCACAAATAGCTTAAGCGGCAAGGAGGGAAACGCCATGGCTACGGCAAGGTTAACCTTCTCCTTGTGTTCATGAAGAACTTACGCCTTGCCCTCCCTGCTTTACTTTGCCTGTTGCCTGCCTGCACTCAGCAGCAGAGTTTTTTTCAGCCCGGCGAACACCTGGTAATCATCGGCAACGGTCTCGCCGATCGCATGCAGCACGATGCCTGGCTGGAAACCTACCTGCAGGCAGAACTCCCGAAACTCGAGTTGGTCATCCGCAACCACGGCTATACCGGCGACCGCTTTGACCACCGCCCGCGCAACCAGGGATTTTTGAGTGCCGACGAATATCTGACAATTTCCAAGGCTACCGTTGTTTTTGCGATGTTTGGCTACAACGAATCTTTCGATGATGATCCTGACGGTTTCGGCCAGGCCATTACCGAATGGATTGCACACACCCGCGGGCAAAACTATTCGGGGGCAGGGCCACCACGCATCGTGCTGTTCTCTCCGATTCCACAGGAAGTCCTGCCCAACAACAACTTCCCCGATGGAATAGAAAACAATCGTCGCCTTGCGTCTTATGCCGCGGCAATGGAGTCCACCGCTAAAAAATCCGGTGTGGATTTCATCGATATCTTCACTCCGATGCTCCACCACTTCGCAATGGCCAAGGAACCACTCAGTATCAACGGAGTGCATCTGAACTCGGCGGGTAATCGATTGTTGGCTGAAGTCATCGTCAAGGCATTGATAAACCGTGAACCGGACTTTGAACCGGAGCATTTGGAAAGTTTGCGCGCCACCGTGTTGGACAAGAACTGGCATTGGTTCAACCGTTATCGCGCCACCGACGGCAACGATGTATGGGGAGGGCGCTCAACCCTCAGCTTTACTGATGGCCAAACCAACCGCGAAGTCCTCCAGCATGAACTCACCCAGCTGGACGTCATGACCGCCAATCGCGACCGGGCAATATGGGCGATGTCACGGGGAGATGATCACGAACTAAGCGACGCTAATGTCCCTGCGGCAATCGAAGTGAAGACCAACCTCGACCAGGAACAATTACAGGGCGGGGTCAGCAAGCTCGGCGATGGCAGTTACCTGAGCGGAGAGGAGGGGCTCGCAAAGATGCAGTTGGCCGCAGGCCTGAGCGCCAATCTGTTCGCATCGGAGGAAATGTTTCCCGAGTTGGTAAATCCGGTTCAATTGGGGGTGGATCCGCGCGGACGCTTGTGGGTGGCCGCCTGGCAAACCTACCCGAAATGGGAGCCACTCAAGGAGATGGGTGACCGACTCCTGATTCTTCCCGATGACGACCGTGATGGAGTCGCCGATCGCGCCATCACCTTTGCCTACGTCCACAACCCAACCGGCTTCGAGTTTTGGAATGGTGGGGTGCTGGTCGCTTCGGCTCCTGATATTTTGTTTCTGAAGGACACCGACGGCGACGATGTGGCCGACCTACGCTACCGAATTTTGGGCGGAATAGACTCCTCCGACACCCATCACACCGCCAACAACTTCGTCTACGGGCCCGACGGATTCATCTATTTCCAGCGCGGCATATTCAACATTTCCAACGTGGAAACCCCTTGGCAGAGCAATCAGGAATCCGGCACTTCCGGAATGTACCGCTTCAACCCACGCACATCCGAATTCAGCTTTCACGCCACCAACAGTCCGAATCCCCACGGCATCAGTTTCGACTATTGGGGTTATCACTATGCTACTGACGGAACCGGGGGCCGCGCCTTTCAGGTTGTGCCCGAAGGAGACAACGCATTCAAGATGCGCAAGCTTTTTGACCACACGGTACGGCCGGTCGCTTCCAGCGGAATTCTTTCAAGCGCCCACTTCCCGGAAAAATACCAGGGCAACTTCCTGCTTTGTAACACCATCGCATTTCTCGGCATAAAACAGTACACCCTGGATTTCGACACCCTGACCGGAGAAGTCAACGGCAGCGAAACCGAAAACCTGATGGTTTCCAGTGACCCCAATTTCCGGCCCACCGATTTCGAAGTCGGTGATGATGGCGCGCTTTATATTTCCGACTGGGCCAATTCCATTATTGGCCACATGCAACACAATGTGCGCGACCCCGAGCGCGATCACGCCCACGGACGAATCTACCG
>NVRO01000036.1 GCA_002400895.1 Planctomycetota bacterium | reverse complement strand
GGTCACAGTTAAGGTAGAAGTCATGGTTCGCAGGCGATTTGACCCAGGCCTGGAAGAGATTAAAGTTACCGAGGCGGAGGTGGTTTATGTCGCAGTGGACGAAAATAACAAGCCGGTCAAAGTGAGATAAATCTCGCCTGGTCGTTCCCCCGGAGTGTTCAGAAAGTCTCTACTTCGAAACCTGCGGCAGTAGCCCGGTCCGCAATCACCTTCAGCTCGTCGTGGCTGAGACCAGACGCCCGGGCCGCGTCGTCTGGTGGTCGATCCAGTGAATACAGCTCAATCCTGGTAATCCGCTCACCTAGAGAGTCCAGGTTTTCGAGCCACCTGGTTATTTCGTGCTCGGTGGAATTGTCACCGCGTGGGGAGCGCATAAACAGGGATTGGACCAGAAATCGGTCAAGCTTCTTGAGACCATCGAGCACCCTCTTAAGGCCTGAAGCAGGCACCTGATTCATGGCGGCGAAACAATCCGGGCTGCCCCATTCAAGTTTCATCGAAGGCTCGTCGTAGCACTCGTTGATTGCAGTTACAACGTCATCACGATTGAGGTGCATCGAGTTGCACAGCAAGCCGATGGTTGCTCCGGGAAAGTGGCGGTCACGTGCTGCGCACAGCCCTTTGCTCATTTCCAGGAAGTCGGGGTGCAGGGTCGGCTCGCCGTTGCCGGCCACGGTTATGCGGTCGGGCAAATCGTCGGCAGCGGCTAAACGCTCAAATTCTTGATTAAATGCCGCAATCAGCGAATCCAGAGCAGGCATCTCGGCTCTCCCCGCCACATTCTGGGTCTTGGTAAAGCCATATTGGCAGTACAGGCAATCCAGGGAACACAGCTTGCGGTCGAGCGGCAATGGGTTCACCCCCAGGCTGCGCCCGTAGCGCCGCGAGTTAACAGGACCGTACAGCCAGCCGTCTTGGAGGGGGATGGGCATGAGTGGAATATAATACCCGCATCATGCTGAGAAGGAATACTCGAACGGTACGCATCGGTGATCTGGAACTTGGTTCCGGGCATCCGATATGGGTGCAGTCAATGACCTCATCCAGCACCAAAGACGCCACCGCCACGATTGGGCAAATTGAATCCTTGGTTGAGGCAGGTTGTGAAATGGTGCGGGTGACGGTCAACAACGACAAGGCAGCGGATGCCTTGCCGGAAATCAGAAAGCACTGTCCGGTTCCATTGATTGCGGACATCCATTTCACCCATCGTCTCGCCTTGCGCTCGATTGATGCCGGCGTTGACAAGGTACGCTTGAACCCCGGTAACATTGGTTCCCTCGACCGCGTGCGCGAAGTGGTAAAGGCAGCCGACGCGGCCGGAGTCGCATTGCGGATTGGTGTAAATTCCGGTTCGGTTGAGAAAGACTTGTTGGAAAAGTATGGTTACCCCTGTGCTGAAGCAATGGTCGAATCGGCCTTGCGGCATTGCGAAACGGTAGAGGAGATGGGTTTCACAAACTTTGTGGTGTCACTTAAATCCACTGACACTCAGGCCGTGCTCAAAGCAAATCGGATGTTTGCCGAGCAAACCGACATCCCGATTCACCTGGGGGTAACCGAGGCCGGACGCCCTAGTTATGGATCAATCAAATCTGCAGCCGGTATTGGAGCACTTCTCCTGGATGGCATTGGCGATACCATTCGGGTTTCCTTGACGGCTGACCCGGCAGTAGAAATACCGGTTGCCTTCGATATTCTTAAAGCAACCGGAGCTCGGGTAACCAGCCCGGAATTGATTTCTTGTCCGACTTGTGGTCGAATTGAAATCGACCTTGAGGAATTGATGAACGAGCTCGAGGCCAGACTGGACGGAGAAAAGGTTCCGGTCAAAATCGCAGTGCTTGGTTGTGTTGTCAACGGACCCGGCGAAGCCCAGGAGGCGGACATCGGAATAGCCGGTGGTGGTGGCGTCGGAATTCTGTACCGCAATGGGAAACAAGTACGCACTGTTCCTGAAGATGAAATGGTTGATGCATTACTGGAAGAGATTGCTGTTTTTAAACAGGAAAAAGGCGAGGTTCGCGAATCTGAATTCCATGTTTAAGTCAATTGCAATTAGTATTGCTTTAGCCTTGTCGGTTGGGGTTTGCGCCAAAGAGACAACCGTTGCCACAACCAGTCCGGAAGAGTTCGACCCTCGCCCCGATGTCGTGGTGGTGCTTATCGACACTCTGCGCCCCGACCATCTCGGTTTCTATGGTTACGGTAATGAGACCGCACCATTTATGGCTGGAATCGCGCAAGACTCAGCTGTTTTTCACCGCGCCTTCTCGACCTCGTCGTGGACTGCTCCGGCAGTGGCGTCAGTGTTCACCGGCATGTACCCGACTGGTCACGGCATCATTGAAGGGTTCATGGCATACAAGCGGCGCAGCCAGCGCGGCGTCGATGTCCAGGTATTCCCGTTGAACCAATTGCCGGCCGAAGTACACACCATGGCCGAGTATTTCAAATCTGCCGGCTACCAAACTTTCGGGATTGCCACCAACCTGAACGTTGGTCCGGAAATCGGCTTCAATCGCGCCTTTGACAAGTGGCACCTGTTCCGGAAGGATGAGGCGGAAAAAGTATCCGTAAAGCTGGATGAGTGGGAAGAGGAATTGCGCAGCAGCGGCCCAAAGTTCGTCTACTTGCACTTCATGGATCCGCATATGCCCTATAACCAGCGTGCCCCATGGTATGAAAAGCAGGAAGACAAGATGGCCGACGATGTCGCACGCTATGACAGTGAGATTCGTTATCTGGACGGACAACTGGAGTCGATTCTGCGAAAATATGGCTGGGACAAATCAGGGATTCTTGCTTTTGTCAGCGATCATGGTGAAGAGTTTGGCGACCACGGAGGCTCAGGGCATGAGTTTCAACTTTACACCGAACTGAATCGGGTGCTAATGATGGTGCGCCCATCTAATGCGCTTGAAACAACACGTGACATTCACGCCAACGTCAGTMTTGTCGATTTGTTACCGACCTTGTTGGCCGATGCCGGGATTGAAGTTCCACCTGGTCTTGATGGTCAAAGCCTGCTCTCATTGATGCAAGACCAACCCTACGCCGAGATGGGCTTTAATAAACGCACGGTGTTCGCCCATAGGATTCAACTGGTTCCGGATATTCGCCATAAGTGGTCAGCAATCAAGGGCCGCTGGAAATTGATTCATGGTCCGGRTGGAGACCTTCTTTTCGACTTGCGAGAAGATTTTGGGGAAACCAAAGATTTGAGCGTAGACCATCCCGAAATAYTGGCGGTGTTGCGCAAGGAGCTCGAACAATTTCGAGCACGAGGGTTCCGCTCGGTCGAWAAGGTAAGGATAGATGCGGACGAGTCATTGATTAATGCGCTTTCCGACCTCGGCTACTACGAGGAAGAAGAGGAATAAAAAAAAGTGAACCCGACGCTGGGCCGGGTTCATTAAAGTGGCGGCGAAAAGAATCAGCGTGAGAGCTTTATCTCTTCCTCATTGATGCTCATGTTGCGCCAGCGAAGCGCCAGTGTGCTCATGTAGCTGGGGTCACCGGGATCAGGGAGGACAACTGCTCGACCCGATGAGTCCAGTGCCCGAATCACCACCACCACCTTGTCCGAGTTCCAGTCAAACTGAGCGGTATTGATGCTGTCAAATCGAGCGTCGTTGCTCATCACTGTGGCGACCGGGTTTAGCCAGTCGATTTCGCCACTCGTTTCTCCGGCGTAGATGTGATACTCAAGTTGCCCGGTAGTGTCACCGGACAGCGGYGYACTCTCAGGATCGCTGGCGTGGAAGAAGGAGACCTCGATGGTGTCGTGGTCAAGCCAGTTGCCRAAATACTTGCCGGCGTTTTGAATCGCAGAAAACTCGAAGACAGGAGGTGTCAAGTCATCAACGGCGATTGCGCCTTCCATCACCCAATCGCTGAGAGGTTGACGCATGGCTTGAATGTCACTGGCAACACCGTAGTAACTGCCGTGCACAAGTGGCTGGCTGACAAAACGGAAAACAAACTCACCCCAAGTTGCGTCGGCATCATAGGGGATTACGAAAGAGTCGGGGCTTTGCAGGGTTCCARTCCCGRTCATCAATCCTTCGTAGGAGGTCAGGTCAAAGGTAGATCCACCCGCATGGCAACTGATGCATTGTTTGGCCCCGAAGGCGTCCCATGTTTCCCAAAGCGGAACGATGTCGTTTTGGTAACTGCTTTGTCCAGCTGCATAGGTGGAAGGAGTACGAGCGCTGGTTATCTTTGATGAGGAGGTTATGCGTCCTTCAGTGTCGATTGCCTCAACGCGGTAGTAGGCAGTTTGGAACGGGGCAAGGTCGATATCAACCAGCGAAGTGATGCCAGGAAGAGTTTCGCCAATGAACTGTCCACCACCAAGCAACGCACCGTTCGAGTCCAGTTCGAGGGAGCGGAAAACTTGGTACTTAATACCGGCCGTGGCGGCAGGGGTTGCGCCGACAGCATCGGGCCACGAAATCAGTGCCGAGGTGTTGGAGATGGCGGAGGCGGCATCTACCCCGTCAAAGCCGGGACCGGTAGCTAGGTTGCCACCCGCTCCGGATCCGACAGTACCTACAGAACTACCCAGGCAGGCGGGGAGAAGGGCACAAAGCCCCCAGGCGAGGATGGATTTGGTCGGATTATTCAACATCAGAGGAATCAGGGTAAACGAATGGCTCATTCTAGTTCCCCGACTACTCAAGGATACCCCAAGTTGGCAGCGGATGGAGGCTTTTTAGCCGCCCGCGAAGTATGCCATTATTGTCGAGGAGTAGATAGAATCAGGGGAGATTCGTGTCCCAAGCCGCACTCCCATCCTCCTTCCTGCCTTTTGCCGCCCTACTCGCAAGCGAGGACGGCGAATTGTTGCAACTAGATAAACCACTGTGGCTTACGCGCGCACCAGGTCGACTGGATGTGCTCGGTACGGGCTCTGAAGCGCCTGGCACGGCCTCAATTTCAGTGCCATTGGCGCGGTCGGTTTACACCGCAATCCAGAATCGCGAAGACCGCAAGGTCCGGATTCGGGTTCTTCTTCCAAAATCTTGGGGTGGTAGCCGTCTTTGGGAGGGCAAAGTCGAAGATTTGTACACCAAGAAAGGTCCGCCCCGGAGCATGGCTGTTTTGCGCCAGACCTTCTCCGATCCCAAGGATTTGTGGATGATGCGGGTTCTTGCGGTAATGATTGGTCTACGCCGCACCCGTCAGTTAAATACTCCCAAGGTCGGATTTGACATTGTTATTTGGAGTCGGGTACCAGAGGGTATTGGCTTTGGAGAGCGCGCAGCATTTGGTGTTTCCCTTGGACTGGCCCTAAAGGGCTCAACTGGTTTGGCCAAGAAACGTGTCGATGGCGTATTGGTTGCCAAAGCCGTGCAAATTGGCTTCAAGGAAGTCCTTGATGAAGACATTCCACTAACCGATGCGCTAACCAGTGCGGTGGGTCGTGCTGATTGTGTGCTTTACATTGAGCACGGTGCTGATTTGACCATGCAGTGGATTCCTATTCCGCAACAGTGTTCGCTTGCAGCAGTGGACCTTGGATACGGCGAGCTCAATACTCCGAGCGAACGTGCCCAGCCTGCAATCGCCGCGCAAATGGCCCTTGCGCACCTTAATGACGCAATGAAGGCTGCCGGCAATCAGGAATATGGCTCTTGGGGGCAAATCAGTTCAGTTGATTTTGAGGGCGGTATGCGCGATCATGCTCCACCAAGCCAGAAGGGCAGGGACTGGATTAAGGCATTTGGCCGTCGTGCCGACTTTAAAGCCTTGGTGCCACTTGTCGATCCCGCAAAGGCATATCGCCTGCGCGCTTCAGCCGAACATGAATGTCGCGAGAGCGACCGCGCACGACAGTTGGTTTCAAACTTAAACGAGTACGGTCGCACCATGCGTGAGGCTTACCTTGCTGAATCCGGGCGCTGCTTGAATGGTGGCCAACGCTCCCTGATGGAGAAATGTAAAATTACTCATCCTGTTGCCGATGATTTCGTCAAGCGATTCAAGGATGCTGGGCGCAAAAGCGGAATGTTTGGTGCCCGTATTACGCTCAATGGCGGTTCTTCAGTTTTGGCCGCCGCCGTGCATCAGAGCGCGCGTGGAGACTTGCGCGACCTCACCGTGGACTTTTGTTCCGGCCGGGACGACTGTGGCGATGGCCTGGTCGTGGTTGGCAGCGATGACGGTGGCGTGCTACTCAGTTGGTGGGAAGGTGTTGTTCATCCTCGTGATGAAGCCGAGGCGGATTCGCCCGAACCCGCCACCGCAGCGAAAGCCTGAGTGAGTAAACTGAGAGGGTGAGGCTTTCTAAAGTACTCTTTCCCCTCTCCCTGGCATGCTTCTGTTGGTCTTGTGCGTCTTCCGACTTTGCGGCGGAAGGGTCGCACCGTGCTGAACGCTTACATGGGCAGCCGGTGCGTCGATATGACGCCCTCGATTACGACATCACCCTGAAGGTGGCGCCTGGAGATTCTCAATTCCACGCGCAGGTGAAGATGGAGTTTGAAATTACCAGCCCGGTCGACCGGATTGTTCTCGATGCGGCCGGCCTGCGCATTGCAGCAGTTAAAACGTCATTTCCTAGCGGCGGCTGGGATCGGGAGGGAGACCAACTGGAAATTTATTTTGATGACATTTTGTCGGCCGGTGATCGTGGTTGGGTTGCAATCAAGTACAGCGCCACCCCGGGTCGCGGGATCTACTTTCGATTGGATAATCCGGCAATCAGGCCGCATGTGTTTACCCAGGGCGAGTGCAATGATGCCCGCTACTGGTTGCCTTGTAACGATTCTCCCTCCGACCGTGCCAGTTACAGTTTGCACGCCATAGTCCCCGTTGCTTGGACAACTGTTTCTGGTGGAATAAAAATCGATGAGAGAGTATTCAATGCCGCCTACAAGATTGTCGACTGGCGGATGGAAGAGGAGATGCCGCCATATCTTTTCACCTTCGTTGCTGGCGATTTCGTGACCATTGAGGCCGCCGAATCATCCACCGTCCTGAGCCGGGAAAATATTTTTTACGTTGTTGAAGAAGGTGATTCCAATCAAGCACGTGCTGCATTTGCGCGCACTCCCGACATCATTGATTTTATTTCCGATTACACCTCGGTTGATTATCCCTTTGCAAAGTACTCACAGGTAACTGTTCGCGGCTTCCCTTATGGAGCAATGGAAAATAGCAGTGCGACTACTGCCAAACGTGAGCTGATATTGGGCGACCAGGAGTTGCGTCCGAGTTGGCCGACGGTAGCACACGAACTGTCCCACCAATGGTTCGGGGATCTTGTAACTTGCAGGAGTTGGCCGCACGCTTGGCTTAATGAGGGCTTTGCTACCTATTTCACCGCCTTGTATCGCGAGTCGCGGTTCGGCAGAGACGATTTTCTGTTTCATTTTGGCAACACTATCGATGGGTATCTGAACTCCTGCACCGGCGCAAATCGTCGTGCTGTGGTCAAGCACGCTTATGAACAGCCGATGGATTTGTTTTCCGACGGCACGATATACCCGGGTGGTGCCGCGCGACTGCATCTTTTGCGCGGCTGGCATGGAGAAGAGGCCTTTCGCAAGGCGATTAATATTTTTCTTTCCGACAACCGGCTTCAGTCGGTCGACTCCGACGCGCTCAAGCGCGCCTTCCAAAAGGCCGGCTGTGTCGGAATGGAGGGCTTCTTTCGCCAATGGCTGTACTCACCGGGATATCCGGAGTTGAAACTTGAATGGAGCCAGTCGGAAAGAAATTTGAAAGTTGCTGTTCGCCAGGTGCAACCTGCACGCGACCCTCACACCAGCCACAACGCTTACGAAACCGGTTCACTTTGGGATTTCCGGTTTCCCCTGGACATTCGTTACCAGGTGATTGGCGGACAGGTTGAACAACAGCGGGTCTGGATAACTCGTCGCCAGCAGCAGTTCGAGTTGAAGCTGCCAGGGCGTATTGAGTGGTTGAGCTTCGACCCTGACGCATGGTTGCCGGCAAGCCTGACGGTGGATGAGCCGGTAGCTGCAACCATGCGCCGTTTGCGCCGTTCCGACAGCATGCGCGACCGCGTTTTGGCATTGCGGAAGTTGGTATCCCGTCACCTCGGCGAGTTTGCGATAGAAGACCTGCTGTCCATTGCCGAGGACGACTCGGAATATTTGATGTTGCGGGTTGAAGTTGTGCGCGCAATGGAGAAACTGCAACGCAACTGGTTGTTCTACCGTGCGCGGGAGAATCCTCCCAGCGAAGAGTGGCTGGTTGCCCTGCCCGACCTGCTCGAGCAGGAGTGGCGCAAGGCTATTGGTCGCCGTTAAGAATCGTTGTGACCCAGCTTGTGGTAACGATTTCTGGTGGACCAGCAAAAACAATCATGATCATGCCCGGGTTTGCAGGCTGAATCAGGACGTATTCTTTGCGACCGTCCTCATATTCGGATTCAGCAATCTCCGAAACCTGGTTTTTCCAACTAATTGAAACCGT
>NVRO01000035.1 GCA_002400895.1 Planctomycetota bacterium | reverse complement strand
TGCTCCCGTTGCCTGGCTGAACGCCGGCGACAATCCCAAAGGGCCAGAGCGGCCCGGGTTAATCAAGTTTGCTATCGCCGCATCGCATGCTAAGCATTCTGGGGTAATAGTTTTGTCGGCAAGCGCTCGAGCAAGACTTCAAGTTCAACGTGTACCCGAAATGGGGCAAATCCCTGGAGCTTGAATTCCCTGCGAAGGTCGAGGCCGGAGCGCTCCGGATTGGTTCCGACCACCCATTTTGTGGTGTGACCCTTTGCACGAGCGCGGAGAACGACCCAGTCATAGTCACGCTGAAGGGCAAGCAGTATTTCGGTCAGGTCGATAGAGCCGCCACAAGGGTGAAGGTCCAAATAGACTGCGGATTCCGGAATGTCGTTCAAATCGACAGTGCGCTCTAATTGTTTCAACGAGTTTTTTACCGCCGAGTGATGGCTGTCAACTGCGCGCTCCAATTTGGCCTGGTCATTCGGATGTAACTCCCGTCCCATCGCCTCAGCGTAAACTGCGCGAACAATTAAGCGCCGTACCGCGTCGTTGCCGCCGCGGAGCGCATGGTCAAAAAATTCTCCACGCGCGGTGAAGGTTCCCCGGCGGCTGTCAGCCACGATGCTGTCGGGGTCAAGCCATTTTGGAACAGTGCCCCCATCTTGAAGAATCCACCATTTTGCGGCGGATAGCACACCGTCCAGATCGCCATGGCAAACAATGGTGGAAGCCGGCCCGCGCTCCGCCACCAACTCCGGCGTAACAAGTGGCGGACAAGCAGGCGCTTGCTCGCGTGGGGTCAGGCAAAAGCGGTCGTCGTTTTCCAGTTCAGACCAGAGTTCCTGATCGTGATGATCTACCCAGGCAATGAGCCTTGAACCCAAACTGTTCGCCCAGGCCAAATCCCGCCTCGGGTTTTTGCCGGAAAAAGCAAGATCGAGCACCACGATTTGTCCGGTCAAAGCCCCGGCTGGGGGCTGCTCGCCTGGTCGGCAAAGGCGCACTTCGGGGGTGGTCGGCACTGCGGTATCCTATGCGCGGGAGTTGCGGTTTCCGTCACCCTCTGCTGAAAAAATGATGAAAGAACATCTCGACCGTGCCGCTGAAACCAGGCGTCGCCTTGAGCAGATCAAGGAGTCGCTTGGTTATTTGGCGAAGAGCGAGAAACTCTCCGAACTCGAGGAAAGGATGTCTGCCAGAAATTTTTGGGATGACCAGGAAGCAGCCCAGGCCGTGATTAGCGAACGGAAGGTGGTTAAAGCGGTCACCGACCCAATCGATGCGCTGGCCGAAGTGTTGGAAGAAATAGAGACACTGGCAGAGCTTGGGGAGGAGATGGGTGTCGATGAAATAGAAGAGGATTTATCTGCTGCGGTAGCGAAACTGGAAAAACAAGTCGGAGACCTTGAATTTCAGGTCATGTTGGGTGGCGAAAATGACCACCGTTCCGCCTACCTTTCCGTTCACTCGGGCGCCGGAGGAGTAGATGCCGCCGATTTCACTGAGATGCTGGAGCGGCTCTATTTGCGTTGGGCCGAGCGCCGCGGGTTTAGCGTTGACATAATCGATCGCGAGGAGGCTGATGAGGCGGGGATTCGTTCCAGCACCATGCACATCCAGGGACCCTACGCTTACGGGTGGCTCAAGGCCGAGCGAGGGGTTCATCGACTGGTGCGAATATCGCCATTCGACTCGCAGTCACGCCGCCAAACYTCTTTCGCTGCAGTTGAAGTGATGCCKGAATTTGACGCTGACGCTGACATCGAAATAGACATGAGTGAGGTGCGGGTTGACACCTACCGCGCTGGCGGGGCCGGGGGTCAACACGTCAACAAGACCGACTCTGCCGTCCGTATGACCCACCTGCCAACCGGCATCGTGGTGCAATGCCAGAGCGAGCGTTCACAACACAAAAACCGCACAACCGCAACCGGCATGCTGAAAGCTAAACTTTTCGAATTGCGCGAGCGCGCACGCGACGAAGAGTTGCAAAAATTGTATTCCGAGAAGGGCGAAATCGCCTGGGGTTCACAAATGCGCTCGTATGTAATTCATCCTTACCAGATGGTAAAAGACCATCGAACCAACCACGAAACCGGAAACACCCAAGCCGTCCTCGACGGAGAAATCGATGACTTCATCGAAGAATACCTGCGTTCTCGAAACACCTGATGGTGCCGCTTCCATGACCGCCAATCGCATTCCTGTTCGCCGCGCACTTTTGAGCGTGTTCTACAAGGACGGCGTAGTAGAACTTGCTCAAGCCCTGCACGCTCACGGTGCCGAGTTGTTGTCAACCGGCGGCACCATGCGCGCCTTGGTCGATGCCGGCTTGCCGGTAATCGAAGTCGCCGATTACACTGGGTTCCCGGAAATGATGGACGGTCGGGTAAAAACCCTGCACCCGAAGATTCATGGCGGCCTGCTTGCCCGGCGCGACAAAGATTCCCACCTTGTCGCCATGGAAGAACATGGAATTGGCCCAATCGATCTGGTCTGTGTAAACCTCTATCCGTTTGAAGAAACAATTGCCGCTGGTGGAACCCGCGAAGAGATAATCGAAAAGATTGATATCGGCGGTCCCAGCATGTTGCGTTCCGCGGCCAAGAACCATGATTCTGTCGCCGTGGTTTGTGACCCGGGCGACTACGCCATAATCAATGCCGAGCTTGCCGCCGGCGGAACCACCCTCGAATTGCGCCGTGAGCTTGCCGCCAAGGCATTTGCTCGAACCGGGGAATACGACATCGCGATTGGGCAATGGTTTTCACGCGAGCAGGGCGCAGGGCTGCGCTATGGCGAAAACCCACACCAGGCCGCCGGATTCTACCCCGACTCCAGGCGGCATGGGCTGGGCAAGGCCGAAGTCTTGCCGGGAGGAAAGGAGCTTTCCTACAACAACTGGCTTGATTTGGATGGGGCTGTTTGTGCCGTTAATGATCTTCCAACACCGGCCGTAGTGGTGGTCAAGCACACCAATCCCTGCGGCGCCGCCTTAGGCGCAAACTGCGCCGAAGCACTTGAGCGCGCCTGGAGCGGAGATCCACTTTCCGCCTTTGGTTCGGTTATTGCCATCCATGGCACCTTCGACCGAGCGTGCGCTGAATACCTGGTCAGCCCAGGACACTTTGTCGAAGTTATTGCCGCCAACGACTTCGAAGCGGAAGCGGTGAAAATCCTGCGCAACGGACCCAGGTGGGGAGCCAACTTGCGCATCGTCAAGTTGGAGAACATAGGTACTCCCCGCGAGCAATCCGAATCCCGGCGGGTGTGGGGAGGAACTCTGGCGCAGGACTCGGACGACCTTAATGGATTTACTGCCGAGCTTGATGTTGCCGGAGAAGTGGGGATTCCAAACGGACGCGAAGCGGACATGCGGTTGGCCCAAACCCTGGTCAAGCACCTCAAGTCGAACGCAATATGTCTGGTCAATGACGGAATGCTGGTTGGTGCTGGTGCCGGCCAGATGAGCCGCGTCGACTCTGCCAAGATTGCGGTAGAGAAGGCGGGTGAACGGGCAGCCGGTAGCGTTGCCGGATCAGACGCCTTCTTCCCGTTTCCTGATGGACCTGAGACTCTTGCTGATGCCGGCATTATCGCGATTGTGCAACCAGGCGGGTCGGTAAAAGACAACGAAGTAACCATCGCTTGCGACGCCAAGGGGGTCTGTATGGTTCATACCGGGACACGGCACTTCAAACACTAATTGGGTCGGACAGAATTTTTGGTTGGCTGCCGTGGCATATCGGCCGGCCGCCGAAGCCGTGGTCGCAGTTTCCAATAATGTGAGTCTTCACGTTTTACCCCAACTCGGTCTTGTTAAACTTCTCGGGTGGCAGTGAAGGAAATAAAATGTGAATTGTCCTGGTCCGCATCGCGGGCACGGGAGTTTGAGCGCTGTAAGCGCGAGTACTGGTATGCGCGTTACGGCTCATGGGGCTGGTGGACAGAGCGTCCGCATGCAGAAAAGTACGACACCATGGTTTTAAAGTCCCTCAGTTCCTTGCCGGCGTTCGCAGGAGATCGCATGCATGTGGCACTTGAAAAGTGGTTTCACCACAAGAAGGCGGGAACCGAAATGAACGCCGAAGAGCTATACGAAGAAGCTGTCGAATTGTTTCGCGAGGGCTGGCGACAGTCATCCACCGATGGCTGGAAAGCACGCCCCAATAAGATGACCCATCTGGAAGAACATCACTATCAAATGGAATTGAGCAAAGAGCGCACCGATCAGGTGCGGGAGATGTTTAAGCGGTGTGCCGATTACTTTTGCCAGTCACCTGACCTGGAGCCAGTACGCACGGCGCATCCCGACAGTTGGCGGGCGGTCGAAACCCTTGACACCTACCAATTCCTGGGAACCAAGGTGTACGCTGTTCCCGACTTCGCCTATGTCGACAAGGACGATAGGGTGCATATTTGGGACTGGAAAACCGGCCGTCCGCGCGAAGAAGACGATTTCCAGCTCTACACCTATGCGCTTTACGCCTGCGAAAAGTGGGGGGCCGACCCCGAATCGGTGTCGCTACACGCGGCCTATTTGAGCGCGGCAACGGTCAAGCATCTGGAGGTGGACATCGATCGGTTATCAGAAGTGCAGGACCGAATGTCCGAATCGGTACGAGCAATGATGGAGGTTCATTACGACCCGGACCAGGATTCTTCCGATATGGCTAACTGGCCAACCGATGGGGCGCCAGACGGATGTGGCCGGTGCCGTTTTCGCGGCATGTGCGATCAGGGCAAGGCCTAGAAGGCAAAGACGATATTCGCGGCAGCAATTGCGGTGTTATAGAAAGCCGAAGTCAATAGACCGGTTTCAACTTCCAGAGAAATGCTGGGGCTGTAGTCGTAATGCAGACTGGCGCGAATCTGGTTGTAGAAATCTCCGTCCGAATCCCAAATCCCGGTGTAAGAAGCACTGTACCAGGTTTGGTTGGCGCCCTTGAAATGGTCCCGGCTTAGCCACTGTTTCCACTCGACTGAACCGGCCATTGTGGTGTAGTCGTTGGGCGCAAAGTAGCGAGCGTTATCGACATTAAATTTGTAGTTGGGGAGGACTGGTACCGAAAAATCCTGGGCATCGATGTTTATCGATATCTTTAACTCCTTCGGTGGCAGGGTAACGCTGTAACCGTTGTAGATATGCCAGCCGACCATCGAGTTGTTGTCCGAGTAGTTGGCAGTAGTCAGGCTGAGGCCCAAGTCCCATTGACGACTCATCTGGGCGCCGACCCCGACGTTGGATCCCGATCGCGAAACAGGACCATTGTCAAAGTCCAAGCCGCTGAGTTCTCCTTCAGGCCTAATCGAGTTGTGGTTTTCAATGATATTCTGGCGGAAGGCAGTGCCGTGAATACGGAACAGGTCGTTGAAGCGCACGTCGAATCCCATTTCGTAAACCACGCCCGCGTCAAGTTCCTGGATGTAATCTTCGAATCCAAGTTCACCATGGATAATCAGCTTTTCCCAAGCCCCACTCTGGTCCAGGGGGGTGAACTGGCCACCGAAATTCAGAATATTTCCGGTGGAGTCGAAGTCTTCAGAAACCATATTTGACTGGGTGTATATAAGCTCGACCCAATCGTCTTCTTCCGCCATCGGAAGACGTCCGCCGATGGTGGTGTCGGTGCGATCCAGCCTCCCCAGTCCACCAATGCCTTCTTGTTGGGTGAGTACAAGGCCACTGATTATGCGTGGCCCCATGTCGGCATCGGCGCGGATGATTGACTGGGAAGCTTCTCGATGGTTCTGGTTGACCCGCAGAAGTTTTTCATACTCCTTCACCGCGGAGGTGGTTTGCCCGGTTTCACTCAGGCATTGGGCCAATTCGAAGCGGGCCTCCTGGTTTAGTGGCTCGCGTCGAATCAGGGAGCGATAGACCGGAATCGCCTCGTAAAGCTTCAGCTCTTGACGCAGGGTTTTTGCCTTGTGTTCGAGCTCTGCGTTGGCGCGAACCTCGGAAGTGGCGCGGCGTTCGGCCTGTAGATGTTCAAAATCAAGCGGTTCGATATCTTCGTGTAGGTTGGTTTCCATGTTTTCGAAACCAGAAGTTGCAAGGATTTCGGTGTAGGCCTGGGCCGCGGCATCCAATTCTTGCGCCCAGAACAGGACCCGGGCGCGTTCCCGCAAGGCATTGGTGTTGCGCGAGTCGTGACGAAGAACAATTTTATATTGTTCAAGCGCGGCATCCACATCCTTTTGTGCGGCATGGGAACGCGCCAGCCCAAGGCGGGCGCGGATATTGGAAGGAGATCGGCGCAACACCGTTTTAAAGGTGTCCTCGGCTAGTTGTTGCCCTTCAACATCCCAGGAAGCCGCTTGGGCCTCAGCCAGTCGGACCTGGGCAATAATGTTGTCCGGATCCCAGCGCAGAACTTTTTCGTACATTCCGATTGCCATCTCATGGCGGCCATCGCGGAAAGCGTGGTCGGCAATCATGATGCCGCTACGAATATCATCGCCGAGAATCGATAAGGTCGAGGCAATCAGTGCTTCTTGGGCTGCTCCTTTATCGTCCAGCGCATCGTAGGACGCGGCCAGGCCGTAGTGTGCTTCGGGCACACCACCAGCAGGATGGTCAAGGGCCTGGAGGTAAAGTTCACGTGCGCGCAAGGCTTGGTTGTCGAGAAGGAGGGCGCCGGCCAGGGCCAGACGGACTTCGAGGGCACCAAAAGCATCGGCTTTGTTGCGCTTGAAGTAGTCTTGTGCGACCAACTCGGCTTGTTGAATTTCACCCGCATCMCCCAGGTTTCTGATTAGTTGTGTGAGCGGACGAACGTCACCCGCATCTTCACCAATTAGCTGTCGACAGGCTGCATTTGATTCGTTAAATCGGCGCTCGGCGGCAAGACATCGTGCAATGCGCACACTGGCCTCACGGCTCAGATGGGAAGTTGGGGAAACCTTGCCGAGCTCAGAGCGTGCGCGCCCGAATTCCTGCGCGACGTAGAGCAAATCACCCAGGGCCACGCGAGCATCGTCATTGCCGCGGTCTTTGGCAAGCATGTCTTCGTAAATCGTTTTTGCTTCCGCGTATTCACCGATCAGCATGTGTAGCTCGGCCTTTGCASTTAAAAATGTTGAATCGYCTTGATTCAGTCTGCGGTCAAGCAGAATCTCACTTGCGCGGGCTGGCATCATTGCCGCCAGGTAAAGCTTGGCCTGGCCAATRCGGGCAGCGAGGTTGTTGGGATCAGCATTTTCTATTTGGTCATAAACCCTGATTGCAGCCCGGTAGTTGCCCACAWTTGCCAAGTAGCCGGCAAGGGACAAGCGAACACCGGTTGCCTGGGGGACAACATTTGCCAAGGTGGTTACCAACTCGTTGGCGCGGCGATGATTGGCAAGTTGAGTGTGACAACGAATCAAGTCTGCCACCACCACCACATCATTGGGGTTGCTGCCGTACAGGTCCTGAAGGAAGGAAAGGGCTTCTTCTGGATGTTGGGTGTCAAGCAACAACGGGGCGAGCAGTCTTTTTGTGATTTCGTCAGTGGAGTCAAGTCCACGCAAGTAACGCCGATAGACTTCGGTCGCTGCTTCATATTCTTTTTGCCAGGCGTGCACCCGCGCCAACATCAAAGCACTTTCGATGTCGCTGGGGTTATTGTCCAATACGGAAATCAAGTGGCTCTCGGCTTCGGAATAGCGACGTGTTTGAATCAAAACATCAGCCAGCCGTCGGCGGTTTTTCATGTTGTCCGGGTTCGCCAACACCAGAATCTTGAAAGCTATAATTGCATCGTCAAGTCGGTTTACTTGAACCAATAATCCGGCGTATTCAGCCCGCCCAGCCTGGTCGTCGGGGAAGCGCGCCAAGAGATCCTCAAAGATGGACAAGGAGCGGTTGCGGTCGCCGAGCGCAAGAGAGTTTCGCGCCGCGCGCAACAAGATGTCGCGCTCGCTTAGGTCCGGAACAGGGTCTTGGAGAACAATCGCAACACCACAAACGGCAGATACGGCCGAAGCCGGAGTGGCCGCAGGGAGCCTCGATGCATCAGGGGACAGCATCGGCGCTAGCATTGCTACACAGCTAAGGGCGGAGATCATTTGGTGGGCGCAGTCTCATTGCAGGACTCCCAACCTTTCGGCAATTTAAGGGCAAAACTTTTCCCTGAAACAGCTTGGAGGTGGAAACCAAGCCTATTATGCCAGAGACATGTCTTGGTAAAGGAGGTTGCTTTGCGGAAATCTTTTGGCGGTAAGCACTTTCCTTTGTTAACTTGAACGCACATGGGAATTCAACGAGGTTGTTTCGGGAAGACAAGGGCGGCTGCTTCCCGTAAAAAAACAGGGACACCGGTTTCCCGATGCCCCCGTCACTTCCGACCCAGTTCACCGTCCTCTTAGTCAACCGGCGGTCGGAATGATTTTTCCTGTACATTTCCGAGAAGTGCCGTGTAGTGCTGATCGGCTTGGCGGTATTTGCCCAAGCCATTCAGGGTGTCCGCAAGCAGCAGCCGCGCATGGCGATCACGGGGGCTTTGTCGGATTACGTTTTCAAGGGCAATCTGACACCTGAAAATAAAAGAGAGTTTTAACTCTCTTTTGGG
>NVRO01000034.1 GCA_002400895.1 Planctomycetota bacterium | reverse complement strand
TGGCTCGCGCCTGCAGATTAGCACCGATCAGTTGATTGCCGGGGTCCATATCGACCCCGCTGCACGCCCGGGGCAAATGGCCCGCAAACTGCTACGCCGCAGCCTGAGTGACCTTGCTGCTGCCGGTGCGCAACCGTGGGCGGTTTTGTGGAACGTGGCCGCTCCCTACGACAAAGGGCTGGCGTGGATGAAACGATTGGCCCGTGCCTTCGTTGAGGAGGCCTCCTTGTTCGGAATGTCGGTGGTTGGTGGTGACCTTAGCAATGCTGATCAGGTGGTTTTGTCATGTACCGTTATCGGTCTGGAGGGTCGTGTTCGAACTCCCGGCCGTGGTGGCGCCAGGGCTGGCCATCGCTTACTGGTTACCGGGCGCTTGGGGGCTGCGGTCAGCAGTGGTCGCCACTTGTTGCCGGAACCGCGTCTTACCGAGGGCCGTTTGTTGGCAGAAAGTTATCGGGCCTCAGCGATGATTGATTTGTCCGATGGCCTTAGTGAAGATTTGCAGCGAATGTGTGCTGCCAGCGCTTGTGGGGCGGTGGTCGAACTAAGTAAATTGCCCCTGGCGAGATGCCTCCGCCACCAGGAAGATGGATGGAGTAGTGCACTAGGCGAAGGAGAGGACTATGAATTGCTGGTTGCGCTGCGCCCGGCTGAAGCAAAACGTGCCCTGGTTGACACGGTCCTGACTGGTGCCGGAATACATGAGATCGGGCGGATTGTAGGATTTAATGGGCGCCGTGGTGACAAACGAATAGTCTGGACTGTTGATGGAGAAAACATGGATATCCGGATTGCGGGCTGGGAGCACCAGTGGAAATGAATCAACTGAACCTGTTTAGTAGCAGTGAGGACGCCACCGAAGAGTTGGGTCAGGCGGTCGGGTGCGAACTCCGGGCGGGGGACTGCGTAGTACTTAGTGGCCAACTTGGAGCGGGTAAAACCACCCTAACCCGCGGCCTTGCGCGGGGTATGGCGATTAGTGACAGGGTCAGTTCTCCGAGCTATTTACTATGCCATGAATATTCCGGGGATCCGCCATTACTTCACCTGGACGCCTATTTTCAGGAGCGCATCTCCAGTTTATTGCATGATGGCTTGGCCGAGCGCTTCAACCAGGCGGTGGTGGTGGTGGAGTGGGGTGAGCAGATTTCCGACTGGCTACCTGCTGACCGGCTTGAGTTGTTGCTGGAGGCGGAGGTGGAACCGGAAAAGGGTCCGGAGGAGCAATGTCGCCGCAAAATTCAATTAAATGCCGGTGGAGAGCGCTCTTCGCAACTGCTTATTGCTATTTCCGCCCAATTGGACTCACTGGGATCGGGATTATCCACAAAAATATGGCCAGAAGCTTGAACCACGATTCCCCGGTGTCCGTTGACTTTGGGAGAAGCAAGTGAGCGCGGGGCCTGTTGACCTGCTCGAGCGGTTCAAAAACGGTGACGACGCCGCTCTGGATCTGCTGGTAGAGCAAATGGCACCCCGTCTCAAGGGCTTCTTTCTGCGCCAAGGCGCAACCGGTGACATCGCCGAAGATCTTGCTCAGGATGTTTTTGTCAGGGTACTCAATGGACTCCACCGCTACCAAGCTGCTGGTCGGCTCGATGCCTTTTTACTGCGCATCGCCCGCAACCTGTGGATCGACTTTCTTCGTCGTAAGCGCCCGCTTGCTTCGACGGATGTGGTCCAGGATGCGGTTGACGAGAGCGATGGCCCCGTTGACCTTGCCGTCTGCCGGGATCGTGCCGAATATTTACGGCGACTATTGGCCAGCTGCGAGCCCGATACCCGTGAACTTCTGGAACTCGCGGTATTACAGAAACTGCCTTATGCGGAGGTCGCGATGATTCTGGAAATACCTGTGGGCACGGTGAAGTCGCGAGTCTTTTACGCTCTGCGTCATTTGCGTGAGCGTGCCAGTGCCGCCAAGATTTTCGGGGAGGAAATGGATGACTGAAGACCTTGATGATCGCAGCCTCCGCGAGCTCGAGTCCTTTGCCGAAGAGTTGCGCTCGGCCCACCCGCGCATTCAGTTGCAAGCCGACTTCAGTGCCAAGGTGCGCGCACGGTTGATTCCATCCTGGACCTTCCGTCAGGCATTACGCTCGAATCGTCTGGTCCGTGCGGCGGCCATGGTCTTGATTGCCCTGACCGGAAGTGTGCCGGTGTTGGCGGTATTTGCCTTGGTGATTTCATCCTCGCCCGAACCGGCACCAATCGGATTCCTGCCGCTGTCGCCATCACTGTTGGTGGATGACCCGGTAGCTCCGGATCCGGCGGTGCTGACCCCAGCCGCACCGGGCATTGAGGAATTGCTCGACGAAGTGTGGATGGCTGGGTTGGTCGCGGAAAATGAGCGTAAACAGATGAACTTCGCAGTGGAGAGATTGTTTTGCGCCAGTGCCGTTATGAACATCAGGTTTCAGCCGTTGTGGTCGGCCTGGAAAATCATAGAACAGAGCAAATAAAGCCTCACCCTTGGCGGCGCAGGAGCGTATGTCCCAACTGGCGGAGCTATGCTTTGCTCGCAATAATGCTCAATACCTTCCTCCTGTTACTGGTCCTTCCCGTGCTCCAGCAGCCCCCGCAAGGGGAAGTCCTGCCCTTGCGGGTGGAAGATGTCGTGCGCATGGCGACTACTAATGCCCCCGCCATCAAACAAGCAGAGTTGCAGGCTCAAGCGACTGCTGCAGGTGTTTTGCAGGCCGGTGGTGCCTACGACTACACCATGTTCGCAGACGCCACTTACAGCTTGAACGAACGCCCTACTTCCGGAGGTGTTTTCAACAGTGGTCTCGATGCGATCAGGATTCGCAGCTGGAATGCCAGCCAGGGATTACGCAAGTCCCTGATGAGCGGAGGTAGTTTCGAAATTAGTGTCAGCGAGACTTACACCGAGGACAACCAGAATATTTCCTTCTTCGGTTTTAATCCCGAATCCAATGTGGGGCTGAACTTTTCGTTCACTCAGCCATTGTTGCGTGGTGGATGGAGCCTGACTGCAACCCAGGCACTTCGCACTGCACAATTCAACTCACAGGCAGCATCCGAGGGTGCCCGCGCCGCAATTGTCGATGCCACCCAGGCTGCCGTCGACGCTTATTGGAATCTGGCTTTTTCATTGGAGGACGTCAAGGTCAAGGAGCTCTCCTTGCGCTTGGCGGAGGAATTGCGTGACCAAACGCAGACCAAGTTTGAAGTTGGCGCCGCAGCTGAAGTTGAAGTGGTGCAAACTGAAGCTGACATCGCCCTGCGCACTGAAGCATTGCTGACCGCCAAGAATACTGTCAAGCAAGCGGAAGACGTCTTGCGCCAGATGATTTTTGACTTCGAGGACAGCCAGGATTGGAATTTAGGGTTGTCGCCAGTCAGCGAGTTACCACCACCGGTTGCAACTGATATCGCATGGGAGGTTGCCTATCAGGTCGCTTTGGCCCATCGTGCCGACTTGGAGCGAAATCGAATCGATGCCGAGCAGAAGAAACTGGACTGGGACGTTGCGCGGCACAGCTTGAGACCTAAGCTCGACTTTGTCGTTACCGGTTCCTCTGCCGGGGTAGAAAGTCAGATTCATGAAGCATTCGATGTTGCCCGTGGCTTTTACTACACCGGCTACTCGATTGGTCTGAATTTTGAAATGCCAATCGGCAACCATGCTTACCAAGGCGCTGAAATGGCTGCGCGGCGTAGTTTGGATCTTGCTCAGCGGGTGCTTCGTGATACCGAGAATGCTATTGCCATTGAGGTTAGAGGTGCGGTTCGCAACCTTAATTATTTATCAGAACGGGTTGCTGCCACCGCTCTTGCCTCCCAGGTCGCAGAACGCCAACTCGAAGCGGAACAACGCCGACTGCGTGAAGGAGCATCGACCAATTTCCAAGTCCTGCAGTTTCAGCGTGACCTTGAGCAAGCCCTTACCTCCGAGAAGAATTCGCGGATGGAATATGCCAAAGCAGCGGTCAAGCTGTTCACCGTTCAGGGATTGAACTGGGACGGTTCCGTATTTGAGTCCTGAACCAGATTCTCCAGGTCCTCGAGGGCCGATAGTTGGGAGCAGGCTGCCCGGAGGCGAGCACTGCCTGGACTTTCACGAAAGAAGTCGGCGCTTAACCGCCGCATGATTTTCATGCCTCGGCCCTCTCCGTAAATCGAACAAACCCCTTGGCCCAGTTCGAGCAGCAATGCCATCCGTTCCTGGGTGCCGGGGGCCTTTGGAATCGGTTCGGACAAGATCATTGCCCGTAGTTGGGAAAACAGCCAGGGCCTTCCCATGGCTCCCCGACCGATGGCAATCCCCGAGACTCCCTGTGCCAATAGTTCGGCTGCACTATCCAGGTCGACAACGTCCCCGTTACCAATTACCGGTATGCTTACCGCCGACACCACTTCTCCGATTAATTCATAATCAGCCTTACCGGAATACTTCTGCTCTCTGGTGCGACCGTGGATGGTAATTGCAACCGCACCCGCCTGCTGCATCTGGAAAGCAAAATCCGGCGCATTGCGGTTTTCCTCGTCCCAGCCGGCGCGAATTTTAACACTTACCGGAAGATTCGAAGCAGTTGTCATTGCGGCCACGCATTCAGCCGCCAGGGTCGGAACCCGAAGTAAGGAGCTACCACCTCCACCGCTGGTAATCTTTGGCACCGGGCAGCCGATATTCAAGTCCACGAAATCGAATCCGAGTTCTGCGATGATTGCGGTGGCAGTGGCCAAATCCGCTGGATCTGCGCCGAAAACTTGAGCTGCCACCGGTTTTTCGTCCTCGCCACGCTCCAACAAGGACATTGTCTTGGGGTCTTGAAATTGCAGGGCTTTGGCCGAGACCATTTCCGTGGTGGTCAATTCAGCTCCAAACTTTCGACACAGGCGCCGGTAGGCTAAATTGGTGTTACCGGCCATCGGAGCCAATGTCAGACCCGTTCGGAAACGATGCCTACCCAGAGTGAAACCTGATTCGAAACCACCACTAACTGCAGTCATGTCCGTGAGATTCTACTCGATTTGCCTCACCGCCTGGGCGTTTCTACTGCCAGCATGTGGGCCAGGGGGAAATGATGAAGGGCTGACCACGGTAAAGGTAGCCAATAGTGGCTTCCCGATTCCGACCGCTGGTTCAAAATCCTACTCTCCACCCGGAGATGACGGCCTGGCCGCGCGTTTGGTAGATCACCTTGAAACCGGGAGCAAGGAAGGGATGCGTTTTGCCTTTGCCGGCCTGGCGCTGATGGGGGACCAGGCTTCCCCGATTTTGGCGGAACGGGCGCGAGCTCTGCTGAATAAGACGGAGCGCTACGGGGTCTTGCACAACTATTGCAAGGCGCTCGGCGGCAGCGGCGATCGTAGCCAAATTCCCTTATTGCTGACAATCCTGGGCTCTGCCAAGGTTCCGGTGGTGCGTAGCGCAGCGGCTGAAGCACTTGTGGCTCTGGATGCGGTCGAGGTGGTACCGGAGTTGATTGCAATTCTCGAGCAGGAAATCGAAGCAGGTCCCCGGGATGCTATTTACGGTGCGATAGGAACTCTTGGTGGCCCGATAGCGGGGGAGTGGCTGGAACAGGCATTTACCGACTGGGTTAATGAACAGCCAGGTGCACGCAATTCTGGGAGTCTTATTTGGCCCGCTTTGTTGGCATTGGATGACCAGGCTGCGGTGGAGAGGTTGCGGAAGTTGCCAGCGGACATGGCCATGCCTTTCACTGTCAAGGCATTGGCGCGGCGCGCCGAACTCGGAGATTATCTGGTTGTCGCTGAGTTGACACCTTTTCTGGATCCCAGTTTTGCCCCCGGGCCAGGAGTACGGGTGGACGCGGTTCGCGGAATGATTGCGGCCAAGAATTGGGATGGCGTGGTGCGCGCCACCTATGACCCCGACTCGGGAGTAGTAATCGCGGCCTTACAAGGCTTGCGCCAGGAACAAGCTGTTGCTGCCGAGGTCGGACGCCGTGAATTGGAGGATCTTGCCAAACATCCGGAACCGCGCTTGGCCTTGGCAGCGACGCAGGCCTTGGTGGAGAGAGGAGATAGTTCGGTGCTCGAGTCGATTCTGGTGCGTGCGCGCGAGTATCCCACTGGGCCGGGATCAGCCGAGGCGATTAATTTCATCCGCCAACTTGAACCTGCTCCACCCCAAACCATGGGATTGCTGCGGGTTTGTTGGGAGCGATGCAATGCCGATCAACGCCTGGGGCTGTTGAGAGTATTTGGCCAGCTTGGCGATGCCAAGGCGGTCGATTTTGTCGCCGGGGTGTATGCCGACCAGGGGAATAAAATCAGGGTCAGAGAAATGGCGCTGGTGCAACTGGGCAATCTTGGTGGACTGTCTCTCGAGGTGTTAATCGGCCTGCAGCTTGAAAATCTGGATTCGGTTTTGGTTGATTCCTACCTGAGTGCGCTCGGTCGTCTCAGTTTCGAACATGATCCTGCGGTTGACCGTTTGGTCGAGATTGCGCTCGGCCAGGAGAACCGCGTGGAACTGCGGATGGAAAGTCTTGCATTGCTACCCAAGGTCTTGGGGCTTGCTTCTTTTGACCTGCTGATGCAGGCGCGTGCGCAGTCGGTCGATGTCCGCGAAACTGCTTATGTCAATGCCCTGCTGGAAGAATATTTTTAGCCAGCGGACTATTCCGGAGGCAGACGTCTTGCCATTGTGTAAATGGCAATGGAAGCAATCGGTCCACCGATGGCCGGCAGGTAAAGCCCGTCAACCAGCAATGCCAAGGCGGGAATCATCGGAGCCGCACCCAGCATGCGGCGGACAATGGTCTGCACTTCGGCAGGGCTAAGTTGCTGGTGACGCAGCGCGATTACCGGTCGCAACAGGACGAATGCCCCCAATATAGTGGGCACAACTGCAATCAGGTGCGGATCCGGGCGGTTGAACAACAAGATGGGGGCGCAGGCCGCGGTAGTCGCCAAAGCCAATATGCGCATTCCGGAAGCACCGGATTCCTCGTTGGTGGCCAGCCTAGAAACGAATAGAAAATACATCGCGTAACTTGCCGCAGCCCAGAGCAATGGGCTGGACATTATCTGGTCGGGAGAGATTACTGCCAGTGCACCCAGACAGAGACTGGCCGCCCTGGCAGCAGCGAGCAAGGCTGGACCCAGGCTGCGCCTGATTGGATTTCCACCGAAGTCATAAACCAGGACCAATACGGTCAGTAATTTAACCAGATCAGCGACAGCTGAAGATGATTGTGCGGCCAACAACCAGGCACCACTGAGCATTAACACCAGAACCAGCCAGGCCTTGGTGATGCCGATGGCGCCGCTTGCAAGCGGCCGCCGAGGGCGATGGATGCGATCCAGGCCCCGGTCGGCAATATCGTTCGCCACCATCCCGGAGTGATAAATGAGGATTCCGGCGACCAGGGCCATCAACCAACTGCGGTCGAAAGTAGCTCCAACCAGCAGGACCCCGGCGACCAGGTCCCAGATAATTGAGGGCAGGAGGGCCAGACGGAGCAGACGAAGCCAATCCATGGTGCTTAGCCGAACAATAGCCTGAGGTCGTTGCGAGTGGCAAACACAATGAGCCCCAGCAAGAGGGCTATGCCAACCAGATTGAACACTCCCTGGACATGCAGGCTAATTGGTTTTCCACGTAACTTTTCCAGCAATACAAACAAAATGTGTCCGCCATCCAGGGCCGGGATTGGGAGTAAATTGATGATCCCAAGGTGGATGGAAATCATTGCCAGAAAGAAAAACAACTGTCCCAGCCCAGCGGTGGCAAAGTTATGAGCCACTCTTCCAATCGTGATGATGCCGCCAATGTTGTCGGAAGCTACGCGCCCCGAGACCATTCCGGAGATGGTGGCGCCCATCTCCTTGACCATGCGGTGGGCTTCACGAACACCAAGCGAGAGGGCGTCAATTACATTGTCACGGCGGACGATTTCGTACCAGGGCTTGAGCGAAAAGCCAGCATTGAGGACACCAATTGGGGCGGGAGTAATCTTGAGAAGCAGGGGGTCTGTTTCTCCAAAGCGAGCAATCGTGAAGTCAATGGCCTGGCCAGCCGAGGTGTCCACCCGCGCACGCAAATCTTCAAGCCCGAAAATCGGTTGACCGGAAACTTGCAGGAGGATGTCGCCCTCTTTGAGGACCTTGCTGGCTGGGGAGCCTGGAACCAGTGCTACCCGAAAATCATCGCCTTCGTCCATCCACAATAGTTCGAGCAGATCATTGGCTTTAATCTGCGGGTCGGCAGGGGTAGTGATGATGTTGCCGTSGCGCAGGACTTGGCAACTGGGAAGACCTGAATCACGCAAGCTGACTGCTGCCAAATCGTTGAGCCGCTGAATCTTCTTGCCAGCAGCACTCAAAATGATGTCATTTTGTTCAAATGGCAACAGTTTGGAACCGCGCACTTGGCGCACGCGGTTGGCGGCCCTGCGAATGCCAACCTGAATCGGGCTGTCAGCGTTTGGTGCACTGAATTKTAGAAGTGCCGAGCCGAATGACGGTTGCTCACCGGCCTGTTGGGAGGAGTTGTTCTGACGCCAGTAGCCGAGGTCGATGGAACTGGCGGAAAGTGCCGCGTCCTGGAGCAGTATGCGGGTTGATTGATAGTCCTGGCAAGCAACTCCATTGATGCTGACCAGCCGATCTCCGGGCCGCAGGCCGGCCCGCCAAGCGCTTGAATCCTCATCGACAGTGACTTCAAGTTTGGGATCGAAGGAGGCCGGGGCAATCCCTACCCGGCGAAAGCCGACTTCGGGGTCGTACTTTGGGGTGATGATTAATGGGA
>NVRO01000033.1 GCA_002400895.1 Planctomycetota bacterium | reverse complement strand
CTGCTACTGCTTCAAGTAGATGCCAGTTGTCGGGACCGCCCATGCCCCGCCCGCCGCTGATTATCCGAGTGGCTTCGGATACATCGGGTCGGCCGCTAGTTTTTGCAGACAAGCCGGTGACCTTGGCTTTGCCAGCTTCAGCCGTACACGTGCTTAATTCAGCGGTGGTGTCGCGCCCGGCTGCGGCGAAGTGGTTGCTGCGCAGAGAAGCAACTTTGGTCGCGCCCATTACCTTTACCTTGATTATGGCTTTGCCGGCGTAAATCGGGCGGGTAAATACAAAGTCACCATCGACAACCTCGACGGCAACACAATCGGCAGCGAGACCACAATCGAGACCGGCAGCAATTCTTGCCGCCAAATCACGGCCACGCGCGGTTGAGCACAGGAGTACCAGATTGGCACCGCATTCTTTTGCTACCCGTACTGCAGTCGCGGCGGCTCCATCACCGGAGTGAATGACAGCGTCGGTACACATCGCCTGGTCTGCTCCGGCGGCGCCAAGTGCGGCGGCGTCCAGCTCGGCATTTTCGGTGGCAATGGCAATAACTTTGCCACTACCGATTTGATCCACCAGGACGCGCGCGGCTCCCAGGGTTTCCAGCGAGGCGGGGCGAATGGCACCGTCGCGGGTTTCGAGGACTACGAGAATGTTGTTCATTGGTATTCCTCCTAAAGAACTTTGGCCTCTTCCTTGAGGACTCTGACCAGTTCCGGCACCGCGCCGGCACCTTCACCAATGATTCGACCTTCCGGGCGCGCCGGTGGCATCTCCATGCTCAAAATTTCGACCGCCGGTTCACCTACTTCTACATCAACCACATCAAGCGGCTTCTTTTTAGCCTGCATAATTCCCTTGAGGCTGGCGTAACGCGGCTCATTCAAGCCTTTTTGGCAGGTGATTGCACAAGGTATGGGCGCTTCAACCAGTTCCATTCCCCCTTCAACTTCACGTTCACACACCACCTTGTTGCCTTGCAGTTCAAGCTTGGTGACTTCGGTCACACAAGGTATTTCGAGCATGGTCGCAACTGCGGGACCAACCCCATGTTGGTCGCGGTCAACCGCTTGCTTGCCGAAGAACAGCATCTCGTACTCCTGGCCACGAATGAAGTCGACCAGTACTCGTGCGGTGGTAATACTGTCACAGTTGGGAGCAGCATCATTTTGCAACAAGGTTGCGCTATCGGCTCCCATTGCAAGCACTGTGCGCAGTTCCTTCTTGGAATTTGCTGCGCCGAAACAAACCACATCGACCGAACCCTCTCCGGCCTCCTGTTTTTGCTTCAAGGCCTCCTCGACTGCAATTTCGTCGTAGGGATTGAGGATGAATTCGACCCCGGTGGGGTCGATAGTTCGACTATCAGCCGCGATTTTTACGCGGGTGGTGGTCGAGGGGACTCGTTTCACACAGACAATTGCTTTCAAGGCTCTTCTCCCGTAAGGATGACCGTTTATTGTACCGTCAGCGGCGATTAAGCCAACTCGAAGCGTTTGCCAAGGTAGACCTTGCGGACTTGCTCGTTCTCCACCAGTTCTTGCGGGGTGCCCTCTGCCAACACCTTGCCATCAGCCAGGATATAAGCACGTTCGGTGATTTGCAGAGTCTCGCGCACATTGTGATCAGTGAGCAGAATCGCAACACCCCGTTTCTTGAGGTCGACCAGGATGGCTTGAATATCCTCCACAGCAACCGGGTCAATTCCCGAAAAGGGTTCATCCAGGAGGATTATGTCTGGCTCAGTTGCCAGCGAACGAGCAATCTCAAGCCGTCTGCGCTCGCCGCCACTCAGGACCTCGCCAAGGCTGTCGCGGATGTGCCCAAGGCCGAACTCTTCCAATAATGCTTCGGCGCGGGAACAACGGTCGCTGAGGCTGTGTCCGGTCAACTCAAGAATAGCAATCAGGTTTTCTTCCACCGTAAGCTTGCGGAAGACGGAAGCTTCCTGAGCCAGATAGCCCAGGCCGAGGCGAGCACGCTGATGGATGGGTTGATGAGTAACATCGTGACCACGGAGGCAAATCCGGCCATCGTCGGGATCAACCATGCCCATACACATGCGAAAACTGGTGGTTTTACCGGCACCATTGGGGCCGAGCAGGCCAACGAATTCACCTTCGCACACTTCCAAGGACACCCCATTGACCACCTTGCGCCCTTTGTAAGACTTGGTCAGTCCCTCCACTAGCAGTAGTGAGCTTGCGGTCATCAGCGGATTACACCCATTCTCAGGATAGGCCAAAACGGCATGAAGACGACCAGAGCACGCCCCATCAAGTGGTTGCGCGGAACGAATGACGCCGGCACCCGGTGGTCCTGGATGATGGATTCCTTGGGAATCTCGAATACTTCACCGTACTGGTTGCGAAAGGCCATGGTTTTCTTGTCCAGGCTCCAGCGGGGATTGTCAAACTGCGGGTCGCTACCATTACGGAAATTGTCACCGCGCAGGTTGGTACGCCCATCGACTGGTGGCTGCAGCACCAATTCACGTGATTCCCAATCTCGACCGTCATGCGAGTTCTGGGTGTTGTCTCCCATCATGAAGTAATGTCCGGCAGGAATCTTGAATAGAGGAGCTGCGCCGCGCATCGGTGGTAGATAGTAAATGTCGCGAAACACYAATGGTTCCTGTACCAACCATCGGCCCTGGGGAGCAATCAGTGATATTTCGTTTGCTATGATGTTTTCGGCTTCCAGGTTGAGTAATTYGCTCCATTCCCAACCATTCACCCGAGCCAATACATGATGGTCCCAGAATGCCAATTCCACTTYGGTGGTCRCCCCAACGACAAGCGGGATATTACTTGTAATTGAACGCCCATYCGGAAGTGCAAGTTGGATYGGGAAGATGGCTCCCGCTTCCAGGATCAGTTCCACCGGGTAGGGGCCAGCGTTCAACTTCAGGCGGAGTGGTGATCCAGCTTTCTCCGGAATCACTTGAAGATTGATGCGTAAATCAGAAACCACATTGCGGCGCAGGGCGCCGGCACCAGAAACCGGGATGCGGTCGGCAATGGCATCGGGGAAGCCATGGCGGTATTCGTCCTTTATAACAGCTGCAGTACGTACCGGGCGGCGTGGGGCGAGCACCAGGTTTCCGTCGCTGTCAGGGATTTGGCCAGTGGTATCCCAACCAGACCAGGCGATTCCGGCACTGCTGGGAGTCGGTAATACTCGCTTCCAGAGGGTCTTTTGCAAGTCTTCGGGCTTGGCTTCAATGGTGAACTCCTCGCCTTCGCCAGCGCGAGTCCAAATGTCACCGTTCTGAATCAACAATTCTTCATCTGGCATTCCGACCAGGCGCTTGACATAGTTTTGATGCGCCAGCAGTGGATAACGAAAAACCACTACTTCCCACCGGTTAGGTTCACGCAACCACCACGAAACCTTGTCGACCAGAACACGATCATGAATGCCACCGTTAGGCATGCGGGTCAGCGGATCCACCAGGTCGGTACCCATCATTGTCGGCATCATCGACCCGGTTGGAATCTGATATGCCTCAAGCGCAAACACCTTGAGACCCAGCGCCATGGAAATGGCAAAAACCATCATTTCTACCCCGTCACGAAAGGGGTGCGGTGACTTCGACTTGGGCTCTTTCCCCATCTGTTCTAATCGTCCTGGGACAGAACTGCGAGGAAAGCCTTTTGTGGAACTTCGACATTACCAATCGATTTCATTCGTTTTTTACCTTCCTTCTGCTTCTCAAGTAGTTTACGTTTACGGGTGATATCACCACCGTAACATTTCGCAGTAACATTCTTCGACAATGCTCGAATCGACTCGCGTGCGATGATTTTTCCGCCAATTGCAGCTTGTAAGGCAATCTCAAACTGATGACGAGGAATTTCCTTGCGCAGTGTCTTGAGGATTGCCCGGCCGCGTCGTTCGGTTGCGTCCCGGTGGCAAATTAATGAAAGCGCATCCGCTTCAACTCCGGCAACCATAATCCGTACCTTGGCCAGCTGACTGGCGGCGAATCGCGGTTCTTCGTAATTCATGGTTCCGTAACCCTTGGTGCCAGATTTTAGCTTGTCGTAAAAATCGAAAATTATCTCCGACAGAGGCAGGTCCCAGGTCAACATTACTCGCGCAGCACTCAAGTGTTCCTGGCGCATGAAAACTCCGCGGCGGTCGGAGCATAATTTCATTACCGAACCAATCGATGCGGTCGGAAGGATGATGTTGGTGACCACCATCGGTTCGCGGAGTTCTGAAAACAAGGTGGGGTCGGGAAGCTCTCCAGGCGAGTGGATAATCTTGGTTTCACCATTCATCAGCAGCACCTCATAAGGAACAGTGGGAGCGGTCTGAACCACGTCCATACCGGACTCACGCTCAAGTCGTTCCTGCACGATTTCCATATGCAGGAGACCCAGGAAGCCACAGCGGAATCCGAAGCCGAGCACGTCGGATGATTCCGGTTCGAAGATAATGCTCGAGTCGTTTAGCTTGAGGGTCTTGAGGGCCGCACGCAGGTTCTCGAAATCGCCCGAGCTGGTTGGGTAGATGCCACACCAGACCATTGGTTGTGGTTCGCGGTAGCCCTTAAGCGCAGCCGCTCGTTTGCCTTTCTGTATGGTGACGGTGTCGCCCACCCGTATGTCTTCAAGGCGTTTGATATTTGAAATCAGATAGCCGACTTCGCCCGGGCCGAGCGACTTGTGGGCAGTCATGCCCGGCATGAATTTACCGAGTTCCAGTACTTCATAATCCCCACCGGCGCCAATCAAATGAACCATGTCACCCTTGCTAATCACGCCGTCAACCATCCGCAAGTAAACCACGACCCCACGGTACTCATCGTATTTGGCATCAAATATCAAGGCCCGCAATGGCTTGTTGGCATCGCCTTGCGGTGGGGGGATTTGCTCCACCACTGCCCGTAGCACCTCTTCCACCCCTTTGCCGGTTTTGGCAGAACAATGAATAACCGACTCACGCTCAAGTAACAAGACATGTTCAAGTTCTTCGGAGATTTCTTCCGGTCGCGCGTGGGGCAGGTCAATCTTGTTGAAGACCGTGACAATTGTCATGTCCTGTTCCATCGCCAGCATTGCGTTGGCTACAGTCTGGGCCTGAATGCCCTGGGCCGCATCGATAAGCAATAGGGCTCCTTCGCAGGCTTGGAGAGATTTTTCAACCTCGTAGGCAAAATCAACGTGGCCGGGCGTATCAATCAGGTTGAGCAGGTATTCAACTCCATCGACCTTGGCCGTGAGTGCTACCGCCGCAGCTTTGATGGTAATACCACGCTCCTTCTCCAGGTCCATCGAATCGAGCATTTGCTCGGTGGAATTGCGTTTGGAGACAGCACCAGTCATCACCAGGAAACGGTCGGCCAAGGTGGATTTGCCATGGTCGATGTGGGCGATTATGGAGAAGTTGCGGATGCGTTCCGGCGGGAACGGAGCAGACATTTATTCAGGATCGGATTACTTGTTCAAGCACCTGGCGCAGTTTGGCAACGGCGTTGCCACGGTGACTTACAGCGGCTTTCTCAGGTGAGGAAAGGCGGGCAAAGGAACACCCGGACGGCCCATGATAAAAGAGCGGGTCGTATCCGAAGCCGCCCTCACCGTCGAGATGCTCAAGAATGCGCCCTTCGACCGAACCTTCGACTGCAAACAGCAACTCATCGTGATGGGCAATCACGATGACGCACCAGAATGACGCACCCCGTTGGTCGGTCGGGAGGCCGCTTAATTTGTCGAGCAACAAGGTGTTGTTGGCAGCATCACGCAGTTCTCGCGGGTCGCTTTCAGGCAACCCGGAGAATCGTGCGGACAGTACCCCGGGAGCACCATCTAGGGCGTCCACGCACAAGCCGGAATCATCCGCCATCGCCCATATGTCATCTCCCAGTTGCTCGCGGACTGCTGCTGCAGCCGAGAAAGCCTTTTGAGCGGCGTTGTCGAGAAAGTTGTCGTGGCATTCGTCGACCTCCGGAAGTCCGCTCGGAAGGTCTGCCGGGGATAAAATCTCAAGCGGCATCCCTTCACACAGCTCGCGCAACTCAGCTAATTTGTGGTGGTTGCCAGAGGCAAGGAGAAGTCGCTGTGTCATTGAAGTTGTGGGGGCCACCAGGAGATTGCTGTGGGGGTGCTGACGCCCCAACCATGCGCATCGATCGGCATCTCAAGCAGCTCCCAGTGGAATACTGGGGTTTGTCCTGCTGAAATTTCTCCCATCAAAATGCGGGAGCTGTTGCCGTTAGCCCCCAGTCCCTCGCCGGCAATAATGGTGCGCAAACCGTGGTCGTTGAAATCGTAAGAATAGTGGAGATGACCGCAAAGCAGAGCCTGGGCGTTTAGTTCAAGCAGCTGCTCGCGCAGCCAGTTGGCTTCCCTCTTGCGGTCCAGTCCGTGGGAGTCTTCCGGTGCAAGTTGACCAAGTAGTACTCTGGGGTCAAAAAGCGGTTTGTGGGAAAAGACAATCAACTGTCCCGTATCACTGGTCATTTTCTCGGCGAAGTCGTCAAGAAAATCTCCACGGTATCCACCGCTCGCAGGGAATGAATCGGCGGCAGTATCAAGGTTCAGGAACCACACATCGTTGAGCTTGAAGGCACTGTTCAACGGTCCAAAGTTTTCCATGAAAAACCGGTGTCGCTTCTCGCCATTACCGTGAAAGTCGTGATTGCCGACCGCGGTGAATATCGGAATATCCGACTCGTTCCATATTCGTGAGGCTGAAGCAAAGTCATCTGCGTTGTAGGCGATGTCCCCGAGATGCAACACGAAGTCGGCATTGAGATCGCTGGCCCGCTTGAAGCACCAGGCAATCTCCCCGCGTCCGCCGCCATCCCCGATTACCGCAAAGGAGATAGTTCTTCTTGGCGGGAATTTGAGTTCGAGTCGGGTTGAAGCATGAGGCGGAAGATTGATTTCAATATGGGAGGTAAGACCGGGACGACAAACCAGAAAGTCATCGTGCAAGAAGTCTATTTCAGGATGTATATTCTCCAGCAGTACTTCGCCACTCCATCCTTTCTTGCCGGTGCTGAATACTATCTGTGGCTCGGGTGAAAATGCCCGCAACACGATTCCCTCAGGCTCTTGTCGCAGATAGGCGCCAATTGCTTCAATTTCCAGACGGTCGACTTCGTTGGCGGTCGGCAGTGGTCCGGGATCATATTGAAGTGGTGGAAAGCGCAACCCATGCCATAGCCCATGGACGAGAACAACCACCAAAGCCAGACCGAGTTTCAGCCCAATCCGTCTCCAAGGTCTTGCATCACGGCGGGAGGTATTGGAGTCTGGCAATGCCTCGCTCAAACTTCGACTCCATCACCAACCGCTTCAGCCTGAAGCACAGTCAGTTCGGAGATTCCGCCAAGGGCAAGGTCAACCAGGCGGTCGAAGACCTCGCGTTCAAAGGGGTCACCTTCAGCAGTGCCCTGGACTTCGATTATTTTTCCCGATGCAGTTGCGATGACATTCATGTCCACATCTGCCTCGAAATCTTCGCCGTAATCGAGGTCAATGACCTCGCGGCCGGCTACTACCCCAACCGAAACCGCTGCCAACCATTCCTTCATTGGCCAGTGGCGCAGTTGGCCCCGACCCTTCAGGGTTTGCAGAGCATCGTGCAATGCGACTGCAGCACCAGTGATACTGGCGCAACGAGTTCCTCCGTCGGCTTGCAGAACATCACAGTCGACGTGCAATGAAAAATCAGGGAAAGCGGACAAGTCGACAACTGCCCGGAGAGTTCGACCAATAAGTCGTTGGATTTCGATCGAACGCCCGTCGCGTTTTTGGAATTCACGTGCTTTTCGGCCTTGGACCGATCCTGGCAACATTGAATATTCGGCAGTCAACCACCCGTGCCCCTTGGATTTCTGAAAGTGGGGAACTTTGGTGACCGCACTGACTGTGCACAGCACCCGGGTTCGCCCACATTCGACCAGTACTGATCCCTCGGCATTGTCGGTGAAATTGCGGGTGATGCGAACTTCACGCAGAGCGTTGTCGGTACGTCCGTTGAGTCTTTCCATTACTTGTTTAAATTTTTGCTAGTTCAGGAAGCATCCCGAGTGGATGGGTTTGAGGATTGGAATCCCCCCAGGTAAGTCCGTCACGAACAGAGAATTCTATCAGGGTTCCGCGAGCCATGGCAGAATCGTCCGGAGCATAAACACCATTTGGAGCCCAGACCCGCAGCCGTTCCAGAAATTCGTGTTCGAGGGAGTCGGGCCCGGCATGAAGATATCGACGCCAGCGCTTCTCCAGCTCCCACAACAGCGTGACCAAAAAGCATCCAGTGGAAATGGGATTATTGGCCCTCGCGGGGTTGGCTGCGGCGACACTGGTGCAGGCATAGGGAGCGACTTCTGCCGGCGGAGCGGCATTCAGGTTGAGTCCAATACCAATCAACAGGTCGGGGAAGTCGGCTGGCAGTTCTGCCAAAAGTCCGCCGACCTTGGCTAGTTGCCCGTCACCATTTTCCAATAGGACATCGTTTGGCCATTTGAGCGCAGCAGTCCGTCCGGAATAATGTTCGCTGCAGGCTGCAATCGCGCAGGCGGCGAGCAACCCACCGCACCATGCCGGGTCGGGTGGTTGCATCCTCAAGGTGAAGCTCAGGTTGACTCCTGCTGGTCCGCTCCACCAGTCACGCGCCTTGCGCCCGCGGCCCTTGCTCTGATGTCTGGCCAGCAGCAAGTCTGGGATTTCGTCTGCATTCGCCATCCGCAGGCGCATTTCATCCGAAGTGCTGGCACATTCCGACACCACTTCAATCCGCCGCGCGAGCAGACGTCGCGACGGCAAAG
>NVRO01000032.1 GCA_002400895.1 Planctomycetota bacterium | reverse complement strand
CATCCTCCTTCTTTAGCAAGTTGACTTGCTCGAACACATGGTGACTACCTGGCTCTGAGTCAGGTAGAAGATCGACCCATAACTCCTGGCCAAGAGTAAGGGTGAGGCTACGGGAACGGTCTTTGACGATGGCGTACATCGGGGTTCTCCCTGTCAATAGGGCCGAGTAGTTTAACCACCCCCACCGCGGTACGCAAGCAAGGGCACTGCAGAGGATTAGCGCAGGACCATATCACCCGGAGCAAGCTGAGAATCTTCCTCAAGTCGAAGTTCCAGCCCCGGCTGCGGGAGGTCTTCCAGCAATCCTTTCAGCTCGACGGCAGCACCTGGATGAATCCGCAGATGCAGTTCCCGCTCAGTGCCAGCTGAACGCAGCAAGCGGAGCGCACGAAGCGCACCGGCGTGATGCTGGGCGGCAGTACCACTGCCCCCACAACCCTTACAAAAGCGCTCAATCGCCCGCGGTAATCCGGTACCCATGCGTCGGCGAGTAAGAGAAAGCAAACCAAAGGAACTCAAGCCGCCAAGCTTCAGGCGAGCGCGGTCAGCACGTAACAATTGACTAAACCGCTGATTCAATTGGCGACGGTTTTCACTCTGGCGCATGTCGATGAAGTCCACCACCACGATGCCACCGAGGTCGCGCAAACGAATCTGGCGGGCAATCTCCTCGGCCGCAGCAAGGTTGGCTTCCAATGCAGTGTCTTCCAGACTATCACCCTGGATACGCCCACTATTGACGTCAATGGCGCACAGCGCCTCGGTCTCGTGAATAACAATCGAAGCACCTCTTGCCACCGGCACCTTGGCTCTGAACAACAACTGCCACGCACGCTCAATATCGAGAGCCTCAAATAACGGGCGGGTTTTATCGTAAACCCGTACCGGCGGACGGCAGTCTTTTGGGAGTTCCTCAATCGCAGCCGCAATGTCTTTTGCCACTTGGGGACAATCAACCACCACTTCGGACAAATCGCGGCGCAAAATATCACGAACCGCGCGCACTGCCGGTGTCGGTTCGCGGCGCAGGCAACTCGGACCGTCGCCTTTAGCTGCAGCCTGGCCGAGCTGCTTCCATTCCTCAAGAAGCAGTTCCAGTTCACTGAGCAATTCATCCGCGCTGGCGCCCTCAGCGGCGGTGCGAAGAATCATGCCACATTGCTGGAAGGCATCCGCTGACAAGACTTCATCCCGCAGGCGTCGGCGCTCGTCCGAATCATCTATGCGCCGACTAATAGCAGCACGGCCGAGGGAAGGCATCAGCACCAGACGACGTCCGGGGAGGGAAATGAAACTGCTCAGGGTCGCCCCCTTGCCTCGTACCGAATCACGCTGCACCTGCACTATCAATTTTTGCCCGGGCTCCAGCATTTCTGCGATGGGGAGTGTTTGCGAATCCGGTTCGGCGGCAACGACATCTTCATCGCTTACCGCCGCCAACTTTTCGGGTACCCGGGTGGTGGTGGATGCCAACTTAAACGGATCACATCCTGGCACACACGAAGCATGCAAGTTTCCTGAATGGAGGAAGCCGGCACGTTTCCCGCCGAAATCGATGAAGGCGGCATCCAGGGAGGATTCGACTTTGTTGACCACTCCTAGGTAGATATCACCGACTTGGGAAATCTTACCCCCCTGACTCCAGCGCAAATCTTCAACTTGCCCTGCGCATGTCAACACCACCCGCAACTCTTCGCGGTCACGCGCATTGATTGCCAGCAGGCGTGGTGAATCACCCATGGGTTACCTCTGCGACATCAAGTCTGCGAACCGCGAGTTGGGAAAAATGGTCTTCGCAGAGAGAGCGCAACAGCTTCTTCATTGATGGAATCTTCTGGCCACAGGTGAAATCCAGTTCAAACCGGAGCGTCCCATTCTCTTGGTGGCGGCAACTGACGCCGACGGGCAGTTGCTGGGCCTCACTCCCTTCGGGCATGCCATTGACCTCGAAGGCCTTGAAAGAAACCGCTGCGGGTTTGGCCGGGTGAGGAAAACAGGCGAGTAGTTCGATGCCGCCGGGGAGGCAACGCGACAGCCGCAGTTCAGCTTCGCGGGATGGATAGGGAACCGTCAATTCAATCCAACAGCGCTCGCAATCGGAACTCCAGCCAAGCGGTAATGCGTCCTCAAACTTGATACGAGGTCGGGGATGAAATCCCGGCGAGTAAGCGAGCGGTAACCTGGCACGCCGCAAGCTTGACTCCAATGCATGGCTCAAATCGAGAGCGGAAAGATACCTTGCTCCCCCAAATTTACTGAACTTGAGGCAGATACGAAAAAGCGGAACTGCTTCCATCAGTCCTCCTCGAATCCCGACTCGAACAGAGCGCACATCGCAGCAACCGCTTGGTCAGCCTGGGGACCGCTGGCTTCAATCCCGACTTTGGTGCCTTTGACCGCACCAAGCGTCATTACCGACAAGATGCTGGAAGCATCGGCGCGGCGACCATCATGCAACAGTGAGATTGAGGCATCAAACTCACTCGCAAGTTTGACAATGGTGTGGCTAGGGCGAGCATGAATACCGGCCTCGTTCACCACCACCACCGCTGCTGCGGCAGTTTCCATAAATTACCGGTCAGGCTGGTGACAGTTCGCTCAGCAAATCGACCACCTGTGACGGTTGCTCGGCTTGGCTGGCAAAGGAAACGAAATCTGGATGTTTGGCAATCCCAGCAATCCACCGCAACACCTGAAGATGATCATCATTGCCATCCTCGGGGCGAACTACCGCAAAGAAGACCTTTACAACTTCACCGTCGAGCGCACGGAAGTCAACTCCAGCAGAGTTAACCCCGATGACAATGGCCGTTTTGCTGAGACCACTTAATTGCACGTGCGGGATGGCAACCCCTTGTTGRCCAGTTGAGCCACGCTCCTCGCGTTCACGCAAGGCATCAAAAACTTCGTCACGGCGTCCTTTCAACTCGGGGGAACACTCCACCAAACTATCGGCGAGCGCGGCCAAAGTACTCTCGGAATCGAAGGTGTCGAGTCCAAGCWGAATGTTTTTTTCGGTAATTAAATCGGAGTATATCATCGATGCTCAATCGCTGGCACGGTGGCGGCGACCTTTRTGGCTGTGCTTCTCTTTGAAGCGAAGGAACTGTTTTTCAAGCTTGGTGGCAGCCCCGTCGACCGCTTGGCGGCCTTCACGAGACTTGCTGTGGGCGACGAAGGGATCGCCATGGTGGCGGTGCAGGATAACCTCGCAAACCAATTCATCCTTCTCTTGTGACAAAATGATTTCGCTCTTTTTAAATTCCCCACCGAGACGTTCGACTCCAGCGAACTTGGCCTTGGCATACGATTTCATGGCTGGTGGAATGCTTTCACATCTGCTGGTTATTTCAATGTTCATTAGAGCGTAGTAATGGTTGCCGCCAGAGCGACTAGGGGTGTGGCCTTCCRCTCTTCCAGCATAAGYCAATTAGCGGCCTCTTAACAGCAAAGAAATGGGTCTTTATGATATCTAACCCTCCACAGGTAGAGCCCATCGGGGCTGGCAGTGGCACCGGCGAGTTGGCGGTCACGGGACTCCAGGACGCTTGCCAGCCAATCCGGATGGCGGCGACCACGCCCGACTTCAATCAAGCTGCCAACCAGATTGCGCACCATTTTGTAAAGGAACCCGTTCCCCTCCACAATCAGGCTGAGGCCTCCGCGCTGCGGCCAGATGTGGATGGAGTTCAGCGTGCGAACCGAAGTRGAGGTGCTGCGACCGGCGGCGGCGAAGGCAGAGAAATCGTGCTCGCCCAAAAAATGCCGGGCACCAGCCTGCATTGCTCCGAGGTCAAGYTCGCCACGGACCCACGCAACCTGGCCACGGTTGATAACTGGCCGGGTACTACCCACAGCGATGCGGTACAGATAGCGCTTGGCGAGCGCACTATGGCATGAATGAAACGTCGGTTCCACATCCGCCACTGCCCGCACCACCGCTTCATCTGGCAAATAGGTGTTAAGCGCATGCGCCAGCTTTTCAGCTGGAATTGTGGAGGCGGTGGTGACATGGGCAACTTGCCCCCACGCGTGCACCCCGCTGTCGGTACGTCCACTTCCGTGCGCCACTACCTGCTCACCAGTGATTGCCATCCATGCGTCCTCGAGCTCGGCCTGGACCGACGCGAATCCCGGCTGGCGCTGGTAACCGTGAAAGGCAGACCCGTGGTATGCAACCAGCAAAGCCACCCGACGAGTGCCACTCATGTGGATTTTTCGCCTTTTACTTCCAGTCAAGGACGACGGTCGCGGAATGCTTCAACGAGGATTTCCCCGTGGAGATACTCCAAGCGAGTTCCCACCGGAACCCCGCGTGCGAGCCTGGTAATGGTGACCTCACAACCCTTCAGCGCATTGATTACCAGGAGCGCGGCGCCCTCCCCTTCGCGGTCGGGTGCAGTCGCCAACACTACCTCCCGCACCGCCCCGGACTCGACCCGCCGCCTGATACTGCGAATAGCTCCACTTTCTGGTTCAGCTCCTTCGCGTGGCGCGAAGCCATCCATTAACACGTGGTAGACACCTTGATGAACACGAGATGATTCAAGTTTTTCCACTTCGCGCGGACCCTCGACCACACAGACCAAACCGTGGTCCCTTTCTTCATCAGCACAGATACGACAAGGCGATTGCAGGGTGATGTTGCCGCATAGTTCACAACGCATGGTCTCCATCCGCGCATCACGCAATGCCATTGCCAGTTCCGCTACCTCTTCCGGGTCGGAGCGTAAAACGTGCAAAGCCATTCGTTCCGCACTACGAGCACCAACCCCGGGAAATTTTTCCAGGGAGCGAATCAAACGGTCAAGGGGTTCCGGAAACGCCACCGTCCGGCACTACATTAGTCCGGGAATGCCCATGCCGCCACTCAGCGCCTGCATTTCCTGGGATGAGACTACTTCGGCCTGCTTGAGGGCATCCGTAATCGCGGTCATGACCAAATCTTCGAGCAGTTCAGTGTCCTCAGGGTCAACCACTTCAGGATTGATGCTTAGCGCGATTACCTGACGTGCTCCTGAAACTGTCACCTTGACTGCACCGCCACCAGAGCTCGCTTCGAACTTGCGCTGAGCAAGATCTTCCTGTAGCTCTGCCATTTGCCGTTGCATTTTTTGGGCTTGCCGCAGCAAGCCTCCGAGGTCTCCTAAACTTCCAGCCATACCTCTAGGTTACCTCCTCGGTGCCCCCGAACAGAGTATTTAGTTGCTCACCAACCGGATCGGGCAATGCTTCGACCGGATCCTCAATCAAGATTTTCCAGGGACCGGAACTACCGTCGAGGCGGCTGAGGAAAGCCAGACTTGCCGGGTCTTCAACCACCTGGCGATCGCCCTGACTGAGGACTCCGAGCTCAATCAACACCTCGTCCTCGCGAACTTCACCACCCAGCATTCGCGAGCTGAGGATTTGCGCCAATCCCGGTTGCCCCTGCGCGGCGAGGGCCAATAGTGATTTGACGGTCACCGCTACTTGGGGAGCAGGAGACTCCGGTATCGGTTCCGGCGCAGACGGAGAGCTCGGCGCATCCGCCGCGGCAGCAGTAGACGCAGACCTGACAGGCGCGGGGTCAGCGGCATCCGCCGGCACGCTGAGGCCACCAGCCTGTAAGCTCTCAGCCAAAGTTGCCGTCGCCAACAAGCTTCCCAGTCGGGAAGCACGAAGCAGAGTCCATTCCAACAGCGCACGGGCGGCCAACGGAGCTTGACGCATGCGGCCCTCCAGGGTGAACATCATCCCCAACAAAGTCTCGACCCGGTCCCGGCCGAAGGCTCGGGCCAAATCCATGGTGCGTTGCTTCCGCTCTGCAGAAGGAATAGTGCCTACTGCGTCCTCGCCCAGAAGAACAATGTGCAGGAGATCGCGCAGGGCGTCAACCGCCTGGGAAATCAAATCGCGTTCACTGCCTCCGCGTTGCAAAAAATCGTCAACTGATTTCAACACCTGCGGCGCGTCGTCCCGCTCAACTGCCTCGAACAACTCCAACCAGCGTTCGGGGCGAGCAAGACCAGCGACCATTTCCAGGTCATCGAGCGTGGGTACACCCTCGGCTACTGCCAGCAATTGATCAAGCATAGACTCCGCATCACGAAGTCCTCCACGACATCCCCCGGCGATTGCGATTAGGACTTCGTCGGGGACTTCAACCTCTTCAAGGGTGCAAACCAGGCGAAGTTTAGTGACGATATCCTCCTCGCGGAGACGCCGAAACTCAAACGTTTGACAGCGCGAGGTGATGGTTTCAGGAATTTTATGTGGGTCGGTGGTGGCAAACAAAAACACCACATGACCAGGGGGTTCCTCGAGGGTCTTCAACAAGGCGTCAAAAGCCGGGCCGGACAAGCGCTGGACTTCGTCAATGATGTAAATCTTGCGGCGGTCACGAAGCGGCAAGAAATGCACCCGCTCGCGGATGGCCCGGACATCATCTACTCCGTTATTACTGGCGCCGTCAATCTCGACCACGTCCATATCGGAACCGAGCTCGATCTCACGACAGATATCACATTGCAGACAGGGCGTCACCGAGGGCCCTTGTTCACAGTTAAGCGACTTGGCAATGATTCTCGCGGTACTGGTCTTGCCGACTCCGCGGGGTCCTACCAGCAAGTAAGCCTGGCCAAGACGGTCCCTCTCGATTGCACGGCTGAGGGCGGTGACAATATGGTCCTGGCCGACCACTTCCGAGAAGGTGCGTGGTCGGTACTTACGGGCGATGACTCGATAGCTCACAGCGGCAAAGGATAGCAGGATGGACCGCGCCGGCGGAGTCGGAGACCCGGACATCTACGGCACCCGGATAGTTCTTCTTAGGGCTGCTCCGTTCCCGGCCTGACCCGATTCAAAGGACACCCGCTGCGTAGAGCCGAGCCCCCGACACCGCCTGCGCGTTCCGATGGCGGAGAGGGAGGGATTCGAACCCTCGGTGCCTTGACGACACACACGCTTTCCAAGCGTGCTCCTTCGGCCACTCGGACACCTCTCCATTTTATCGAAGAACACAATCCCTTCTAGACAATGGCGGAGAGGGAGGGATTCGAACCCTCGGTGGGCAGAACCCACACTGGTTTTCGAAACCAGCCCGTTCGGCCAGCTCCGGCACCTCTCCGTTACGGGCCGCATAGGATACCTTCTCGGACTTGGTTCAACCGCGCAGCGGACGGAAAAATGCCTTCAGCAATTCCGCAGATTCCAGCTCCAGCACTCCCCCCCGCCAATCCGGACGGTGATTAATTCCATCGAGTTCAAATGCCCGCAATAGCGATTCGACCCCGCCAAACTTGGGGTCATTGGCACCAAAAACCACGCGCTTGATACGGGCATGGATGATAGCTCCGGCACATTGCAGACACGGCTCCAAGGTGCAGTAAATTTCCGCCCCTTCGAGGCGCTTCTCATCGACACTGGCAAATGCCTGCGTCAACGCCAGCATCTCGGCATGGGCAGTGGCGTCCTTGAGCTTTTCAACCTGGTTCCAGCCCTGACCGAGAATCTTGCCGTCGCGTACCACCAGGGCACCGACTGGGACTTCATCCTCGTCGCCCGCCCGTTGCGCTAATCGAAGCGCCCGTTGCATGATGCGAACTTCCTCGGCGGACTTGTGGAGGCGCATCTCATGAACGAGGAGTCGCGGATCGATGAGTTCTTCGGCAGGCAGCACGCCGCCGCGGGATTGACGTCGGATCTCATTTTGCAGCTCGATGATTCGAGCATCGATCTCGAGGTTTCGACCTAACGAGTGATAGATTCGCTTGGCGCCGCGTAGAACGTCGGGGAGCTTCGACAGGAGATCCCCGCATGGATGCGCTTCGTCCGCGCCATAATCGCTGACGGCTCCCTCGACGCCGGGCCGAATACCTGTCCAGGTTTCCGCTGCACGATCACGTTCCTGAACGAAGAGGCTGAAGTCAGGTCCTTCGCGCGTCGAGAGGATCGCGATCGCTTCCGGATGATCGAAGCCCGTCAGGTACCAGAAGTCGCTGTCTTGTCGGAACGGGAATTCGGTGTCGGCCGAGCGCACAGCCAGACGTGCGCCGACGAAGACCGCGACCGCGTCCGGGCCCATGGAGTTGAGCAATTTCTGGCGCCGTTCGGCGAACACCGCCGCAGTCTATCCCATCGCTCAATTTCCGGATCGTGCACCCCGTCGTCCATTGACGAYGCCTACGCACTTCTAGACGGCTCGATCRACCGAAAACCGTCCATCGCGGACCTGCCAATAAAGTTGGCAGGAATCTCATGTGGCAGTTTCATCCAAGGGTGTGAGTTTGTTCCAAAATTAGCCGATGGGACGGATTCGCTCCTCACTACGGGACAGTTGGTGCATCCTGGTGCGGCAGCCACTCCGACGATCCATCATTTAGGTGGAATCGAAAAGAATGAGTGAACACCAGCAGTTGAGTTGCATTCCAGTTCGATCTCGAACTTGGCACGCAATGTGCTTGATAGGGGGAAGAACGATTTGGAAACTGGCTGGCCCAGGCGGTTAAAACACGGGCGCGTTCGCTTGGGCCGGCCAGTCATCCATCCCGGGGAATGGGATTTCGACACGGCGCTTTCCCCCAGACTGCACCCACCCGATCCCAAACCCCGGGCATATTGACCCGCTCCCTCGGTTGGTCCGTGAGTCGTTTGCGGTCTGCGCAGGTTGATCTCCTTTCCGACGTTGCCGCGAGCGAGAAGCTACGGCGAACCGGGCGAACCGAGGGGGCAAGCAGAGACTAGAGCGAGAGCAGGCTAGTCGAGCAGTCCAATTGGAGTTCGAATCGTTCGCGTCGAAGTCTCGATGCTTCGAGTGGTCTGACCAGAWCAACCTCGCGAGGCCGCTTCGGCGGGATAAGCCGACCCGTTGAGGGCCGGCTTATCCAACGTGTGCGGCGGACCGACACTGGAACGCTGACAAGAAA
>NVRO01000031.1 GCA_002400895.1 Planctomycetota bacterium | reverse complement strand
GACCACCGTCATGGAGATTCAGAACAATCCTCCGATGATGGATACTGCGGAATTGTTGCGCCGCAAGTTTTCCGACTTGCGCGGGGTGTCGCGGGTGGATTTTGCCCCCTATGGGAGTCTGACCAGCGACTCGATTGCTGCCATGGAAGAAATGCGGGGTCTGGTCCCGGCGGTTAAATGTTTCCTGGGTTGCAGTACCGGAAGTGGCGGAGTCAAATCCTTGGATGAGCTGCGCCAACTTTTCTCGGCAGCGGCTGCTGCCGGCCACAAAGTGGTGGCGCACTGCGAGGATGATGGGGTGATGCGGCGGGCTGCTGATTCTGCCAATCCCGACCAGGCGGAACGCCACGATTTAATGCGACCGCGGGAAGCGGAACTGAAGAGCATCACCGATGCGATTCAGGTGGCCGCTGAAACCGGTGCTACTTTGCATGTGTTTCATGTTTCCACTGGTGCTGGTGTGGAACTGGTGTTGGCCGCCGCCGCCGCCGGCCAGCCCGTAACCTGTACCACCGCACCGCACTATTTACTGGTTGAGGCAGAAGAAGCCGCGGCGATGGCGGAAAACCGATTCAAGGTCAATCCGTCAATCAAATACAGCACTGACCGGGACCTCCTGATCCAGTTACTGGGCGAAGAAAAAATCCAAGGAGTCGGAACCGACCACGCTCCTCATCCGTTGAGTGAGAAGGCGCGGCCTTATTCCAAGGCACCTTCGGGCTTTCCCAGTATCGATTTGCTGCTACCTCTGATGATCTCGGTCCATGACCGCTTTGGCTTGTCGCTTGAGCGTGCGCTTGCCGCGGTGACTCGTGACCCTGCAGTGGAATTCGGATTGGCGCGCAAGGGGCGGCTCGAAGTCGGCGCCGACGCCGACCTGGTGTCCTGTGACCCGGAACTCCGACAGGTGGTTGACCAGGCCAGGTTGCCGTCGAAATCCAAATGGAGTCCTTATCACGGTCGCCAGTTGCGAGCATTTCCGCAGCAGGTCTGGTTACGGGGAAGGAAAGTTTTTGCTGACGGTGCTCCAGTCGGCGAGCCTTGTGGGGAGCCACTGTTCGGTTGAGTGAAGAACTTTTTTCGCGCGAATTTTTTTGTGCGCTGGACGCACTAAAACGGCGGCGTGAGTTGCCGGGCAGGGGTAAAGCCGAAATTTTTCAAGTTGGTCGTGAGCGACGGGGCTTTGAGCATCGTGAATATCAACCCGGAGACGATCCCCGCAGTATCGATTGGCGGGCTTACGCGCGCACCGGGCGTCGCTGGTTGCGATTACGCGAACAGGAACGTGGCGGACATCTGTTGTTGCTGCTCGACCGCAGTGCCAGCATGACTGCCAATGGGATTGCCCGGGATTTTGCCCAACGGCGTCTTGCTCTGGCCTTGGGGTGGTTGCAAACAGAAGCAGGCGGCACCGTATCGGCAGGCGCATTGGGTACCCATTCCCCGGGGGTAATGACCCGCGATGGCTTGCGTAGCTGGCTGACTTCCCTGCCACCTTGTCAAAACGCTGCAGGTGGATGGGCACTGCCCGCGGCTCAGCGGCGCATTGTGCTGACCGACCCCTGGTGTGTGATTCCGAAGAGCCTGCCACGGGCTACCGAAATCGTCTGTTTGTTGGATGTGCTGGAGGAACATCCACCACTAGGTCGTTTGCAGTTGCGCGCCGCCGAAAGCGACGAACAACTTGCAGTGACCATGGACGCCCGACATTGGCAACGAAGTTGGCATCAACATTTGACCCATAACGCTGAAAAGGTCAAATCTCTGGCTGGTAGTTGGACCGAGTTGCGAGGCTGGGATGGTGGCCGCTCCTTCTTTTCCAAGGAACTCCGGTCGTGTGCGGTGTTGCATGCTGCCGCGGAGCAGGGCCTTGTTTGAGCGACCGGAATTCTTGTGGCTGTTGTTGTTCGCCTTCCCCCTGTCCTGGTGGTTGCGGCGTGCAGCGCCAAGGAAATTGGTGGTCGGAGGGCTGGCCCCATTTCGGGTTCTGCGCGGCAGTACACAGGCCGATCGAATCCCGGTATTGAGGCTGTTTCTTGCATTACTTGCTCTTGGTTGTCTGAGCTTTTCACTGGCTGGATTGGTGTGGTCGTCCTCGCCACCTCTTTTACTGGTTGATCGCACCTTCTCCAACAACTCTGCCCAACAGCAAAGCGAATTGTCCGAGTTGGCTTGGTCTGGTGAGGTGGTGGAGTTGTATGGTGATGACGGAATCGGTTCGTATGAATATTTGTTCGGAGTGATTGCAGCAAATCCTGGTCGTCGGCTGGCGGTGTTTACAGATTTGCCGCAACCCATGAATTTCCCCTCCTTTTATTCCTGGCATCAGTCGCGTACCGGTGAGGGCAACTTTGCTCTGTTGAATCTGGTTAATCATGCTGATGGTGTCCAAGTTCTGCATTGGGCGCAGTGGGGTTGTGAACAACCCGCTAACTTGCTGCGCAACCAGCAACCGGTGTCCGAGTTAAGCGGCACCCGCGGGGAGTTGATGTTTGAGGACCTGCAACCGGGGGATATCTTGAGTCTGGGTGGTGCCGACAATTCGAGCTGGGAGGATGCTCGACCTCAGGATGACTATTGGCATGTCCGGGAACCGTTGTCCCTGCTGTTGCCCAAGGGCGCTCATCCTGCCTGGCCGCATGCCCTGGCTGCCTTATTCCCCGGGGCTCAAATTTTTCACTGCGACCCTACTTCTGGTGAGCCTCCTGAAGGGCTCCCCGCGACGGTCCAGCCAATCGCCATTGAGCAGGATCCGTTCGTGTCGATGGGCGAGTTGGCGGCTTTGGCGCACATTCGCGAACAATATTCTCACCTCAACCCGACGAGTCCACGGTCGCGGATTGAATCCGAACCTCAACGGGCTTCGGTTATTTGGTCGCTCAAAGTGGAATCCACGATTGTCGGAGTGAACCTTGCCTGGATTCTGGCGGCTGTCGGTTTGCTTTTTTATCTGGCCTTTCTGTGGACTGGCCGGGCACAATCGTTTAGCCGGGAATAGGAACCACATCCTCGGCGCGGCGACCAAAGCTGCGGATGACCAGTGCAAGTGCGCTCACCCCGAGAAGCAATGACAGCCAAGGTGGGGCTCCGAAGAAACAACTCGGAACATATCCGAGGAGCAAGGCAACTCCGGCGCAGACCAGAGCATATGGAGCCTGGGTGCGCACATGGTCCATGTGCTGGCAACGTGATGCGGTTGAGGAAAGAATGGTGGTGTCAGAAATTGGTGAGCAGTGATCGCCGAAAATGGCGCCCTCAAGTACTGCACCGATGCACATGACCAGCATCAAATGGCTACCAATTGCACTTTGCTCGCCGAGTCTGTCCGCGAGTACCACCACGTTCGGTTGCAGGATTGCCATGGTCGTCCACGATGAGCCGGTGGCAAAAGCCACGAAGCAAGAAGTGACAAACAGAATGATGGGTAACCAGTTTGGTGCAATCACGTTTTGGGCGATTGCTACCAGATAGCCGGCAGTGTCAAGATCCTGGCACACCTTGCCGATACCCCAGGCAAGAATCAGGATTAGCACCCCGTCCTTGATCAGGTCGAAAGAACCGCGGAGGGTGGTGCCGAGCACATCACCGAGGCTTAGTTGGCCACGCCCGAGAGCGATGAAAGCGGCAGTCACCAAGGCTGATAATGAGCCGTCGAAAATGGCCCGGGTGGTGTTGGATTTGAACAATACTTCACGTAACAAGGGCATGGTCCCCTGTGTACCTAGCGCCTCAATCTCTACCGGGCTCAGCTCAATCCACCCGAGATGAAAGATTCGACCAGCGGTTACAGCAATCATCACGACCAGGGGAATCAGGCCATTTTCCCAGCGCGGCAGAGTCCACGGTGCGCGCTCGACTTTGGACCAGGATTCCTTATCCGGTTGCAGCCGGTCATCAAAGCCGTGGCGGGCACGAGCTTCAGCCTGCAACATGGGGCCGAAGTCACGACGAGACCAAATCAATAGACCAACCATCGCTAATGCCAGGATGCAATAAAAGCGGTAGGGGATGGTCTCCAGAAAAAGTGCATATCCGGATTCGACCGGGATTCCTACCGCCGGCAGCATCGGTGCATAGGTGCTGACCTGGAAGGCAACCCAAGTACTGAGCACCGCAACTCCTGCCATCGGTGCGGCGGTACTGTCGACAATATAGGCGAGCTTGGCGCGACTGACCTTGAGGCGGTCAAACAGTGGGCCGGTCGAGTTCCCGACCACAATGGTGTTGGCGTAGTCGTCAAAAAATATGCCCAGGCCCAGAAAGTAGGCAACTGCCTGGACGCTGCGGCTGGTGCGGGCGAACTTGACCAGAGCCTGGACCATGCCTTCGATTCCACCCATTCTGGTGAGCAGTGCGATACATGATGACAACAAGACCACAAATCCAAGGATGTAAACGTGAAAGGAATCCTGGAGTATGTGTACCCACAGGATGTCGTGAAACATGATCCTGAAGGCGCCGAGGAATGATTCCCCGGCCGGCACCAACATCAGGCATCCGGCCATTACCCCGAGAGTCAGGCTCAACAGAGTGTTCTGGAGCAGGAAGGCGAACAATATTGCCAATAGTGGAGGGAATAATGAACTGCGTTTGCCAACTTTTGCCTCGGCAGCCAGCATTCCGGTGTCATGGTTGAGGAGAATGCCTTGATGGTCGGGGGACACATCCAGCAGCATGGTGGTGACCGGTCCGGCCTCCCGCCCGGGGGTGACGACTCTGAGGTAGTTGTTGCCACGTTCAACTTTGGCGGCGCGGAATGAGGAGCGTAGCGCATCTTCAATCTCGGTACTGAGCGCCAATTCCGGAGTGGAGCTGCGCAGAATCAGTGGACCGGGCAGGAACACTGCGCCAGTTTTTTTCCCGTCGGCATCGAGTTCGGGAAAGGCATCGGGGAGGGCACGGCGCACCGCCAGCCCCTGCTGCACGTCCTGGTTGGGCGAAAGGAGCAGTAGTGGTAGGCAAATCAGGCCAAAGATAGAGGCGAACAGCAACCGGGTGCGCATGGGGCTTCAATAATATGGGCGCGGGCGTTGAGTTTCTTGGTGGCTTTGCCGGGCTGCGTTAATCTGATTCTTACGCCGATGGAAACTGCCCTTCTCGTCCTCGTAAGCTTGAGCTTATTGCTCGGCCTGGGCATCGCTTGGTGGATGTTCAGCCGCGCACGAGCAGTGGAAGAGCGTTTCGAACAGTTTTCAGCCCTTGCTCTGGTGCCGGATCGCCTGCAGGCACTTGCGCGGGTGTTGGAGGAACTTGACCCTCCTCAGCTCCGTGCCGAGATCGATAACTTGCGCGCTACGCTCGAGCGGATTGAAGATTTGGCCGCTGTCCCTCCGGGTTCTGGGGGTGATGAAGATTCGGTCGGCCGGCCTCAGCGGGTGCGTGCGTTGGTGGCACGCGCCTTGCGCGATGAGGGCTACCGGGGTATTCGCATTCTCGATGAGGACGAGCTGTTACTGCCGGACAAAGCCGCATTGCGGGTTGAATGCCACCGTGACGGTCTGCGTATTTTGGGCACCATTAAGGTTGAGGGCGAGAAATTAGTCGCCACTGACCTTGTTCCTTCCTACACCATGTTCCCATGATGACTAACGAACAAGAAATAAAGTCTGTCCGCATTGCGGATTTACCAAGCTTTGATGGCCAGCGAGTGCGCTTGCAGGGTTGGTTGTACAACCAGCGTGGTACCGGCAAATTGTTGTTTTTGTTGTTGCGTGATGGGAGTGGTATTGCCCAGGGTGTTGTTTCGGCAAAAAATGTCAGTGAAGATGATTTTGAAGCCGCCAGGAGCCTGACCCAGGAGTCGTCGCTGGAGCTGATCGGTACTGTAAAGCTCGACCAGCGGGCGCCAGGTGGAGCCGAGATTTCAGTTGACCAGGTTGCGGTGGTTCATCTTGCCGAGCCATATCCAATTTCGAAAAAGGAACATGGTTCCGGCTTCCTGATGGACCATCGTCATCTTTGGTTGCGTTCCAAGCGGCAGACTGCGGTGCTGCGGGTGCGTCACCAGATTATCAAGTCGTTTCGAAATTATCTGGATGACGATGGTTTCTTCTGTGTAGATTCGCCAATTTTCACTCCGAATGCTTGCGAAGGAACCTCCACCTTGTTCGAGACCGAGTACTTCGACGATAAGGCTTACCTGACACAATCAGGTCAGCTCTACGCCGAGGCTGCGGCGATGGCGCTGGGCAAGGTGTATTGCTTCGGTCCTACCTTTCGCGCTGAAAAGTCGAAAACACGCCGGCATCTGACCGAGTTCTGGATGCTCGAACCGGAGATTGCCTTTGCCGACCTGGAGCAGGTCATCGGCGTCGCCGAGGGTATGGTGCGTCATACCATCCGCCAGGTTCTTGAGCATTGTCAGCAGGATTTGATTGATTTGGAACGTGACCCCGAATTGTTGGAGAGCTGGGACTGCGAATGGCCGCGAGTGCGCTACGACGATGCCGCAGCCATGTTGATGGAATGGAAGGCCGCTGGTAAATATGAGTCCGAGTTCAAGCCGGGTGATGACCTCGGAGCTCCTGATGAAACTGCTCTGGGCGAGCATTACGGCTGTCCGGTTGCGGTAACCCACTGGCCCCAGGAGATCAAGGCGTTTTACATGAAGCGGGATCCCGCAGATGAATCCAAAGTGCTCGGAGTTGACATCATCGCACCAACTGCCGGTGAAATAATTGGTGGGGCGGTGCGTGAGGACGACTATGAGATCCTGCTCGGACGAATCAACGACCACCAGTTGTCGGTAGAAGCATTTCAGTGGTACCTGGATTTGCGCAAATTCGGCTCAGTTCCGCATGGCGGATTCGGACTCGGCCTGGAGCGCACCGTGTCCTGGTTGACTGGTGTGGAACACCTACGCGAGTGCATTCCGTTTCCGCGCACTCTCCAGCGGATTTATCCCTGAGGGAATTAGCCGCTCGGGATGAGCAGATTCTGCGACCGGCTCCTACTGAGGCTTCAGTTTCATGCAGCGCCGTGCTGCACTTGACAGCTTCAAATCACGGTTAGCCAATGCTGCCATCATGGTTGGTAAGGCATGTGGAAGCAACAAGGTGACCGCTTGCAGGGAGTCGTGGTCGCCGGCTCTCAGCAGGAGGCCTACCGCACGCTGAAAGGATTCTTGTTGCTGCCGGGAATGGGTGCTCAAATCGGCGGTATCCCTGGCACTTGAAAGTAGTGGAAGGAGTCTGCTTTCAAGCTGGGTGCAGGCTTCGACTTGAGCTTGCCACGACCCGTTGGGCTCAAAAGCAAGACTGGAAATGGAATCAGGATGGGGCGAAAGGTGACGGATAAGAGCTTCAATTTCCACTTTCAGGATGCGTTTTGGCAACTCATATTTTCCGCTTCGTTCCCAGGTGGCCCATGGTGTAATCCGGTCGTGGGCAGTGCCGCTAAGTAGTACCGAGCGCGCCACCGGCCAGGAGGAGACACAGCCATGTTCGAGTAAACGGACAAGTGCTGCTGACCGCAATGCCAAGTCATGATTTGGGTTCAGTGCCATTTTGGCGAGATCCGGCAAGCGAGCAAGCGGAACACGCCGGGGGGCCAGCAAGCACGCAAGGGCAGTAGTCGGTTGTGGCCGTCTCAGTGCTTCGCCTACCAGCGCGTCGGTAATCGGCGAATCAAAATCACAACCGGCGATGGCACTGGAAACCAGGTAGAGCTCATGGCAGGAAAGCCGTGGTAATAATTTGGCTGTAGCGACTGGCTGCTGCTGGCAAGCCCTCTGCAACTCATTGAGTTGTTCCGGGTCGAGCTCCTGGAGTTGGGCTAAACCATTGATTTGCTCGCGCAAATCTTCTCCGGCCACGGGGCCGGGAAGAACCTGGAAGAGCAGGAGCAGCAAGGGCATGGAGTCAGCATAGTCCTGCTGCCAACCAAGCCATGGCCGCATGTAMTCTTTGCCTGATAAGTCTGTTGCCTGCGCTTGAGGTGAGCGTCAGCAGGTCATGTTTAGTTCATTAGTGCTATTTTTGCTGCAGGCTTCAACTCCGGTTGCGATTGCTTCTTGTTCTGCTGACTCGCGCCTCCCCCAAGATCCAATTGTCAGTGCCCAGGCGCTTATCCGTCGGGGTGGCTTTGACCKGCAAGCCAGGGTTTATTTGAGTAAACAAGGATGGGGGGGRCTTCTCGGKGACATCACTGGCGATGGATGGGCTGATGCCCCACCGGGAATAGATGCMATTACCTGGTCACCCACTTCGTTCAACGCTCCTGACATTTCAAATTTCGTATTCTCATGCAACACCAAATTCGGGATATTCAACGATGGGGATTTGTTGCGTTGGACTCCCGGATCAGGTTTGGTGGTTGAGATTTCCGAGCAACAGATTAAAGATATTCTGCAGCCTGGCGGGGGCTCGATTGACGTTGATGCAATTCGCAAGGACCAGGACGGCAATTATTGGCTGTCGTTTCGGAGTAATTTGATAGGCACAGTTCTGGGTGATATTGCTGACGGCGACGTGCTCCAGTTCGATTTTTCTAAAAACCATGTAAGTTTGGTGTGGAGCGAGTCCGATATCCAACAAATGGTGTCCGTAGCCACCGGCAGCCTGGATGTGGTTGGAGATCTGATCGCACTTGCGACTTTGCCCGGCGGTGAGCCCTGCTTCGTCATTCAGTCTCCCAGTGCGCGTGACGCCAGTTTATTCGGGAGTTGGGGAGGAGGGCACCCGGTTCTGGATTGGCAGGAGAAGGATTGGGATTTTCAGGTTCAAACTGAAATAGACGCACTTTGTTTCTGCCCATCCCAACTGCCACAACCGCCAGTTCTGATGACTGATTTGCCATGGGTGGCGACAGATAGTTATCTACGCCTCAAGGTAAGGTTTGCCCAACCAGGCGCGATAATTTGCGGCTACCGTTCATTGCGAGCAGGGTTTGCGGGTATTCATCTCGGTGGTGTAGGTTTCATCGGGCTTAAT
>NVRO01000030.1 GCA_002400895.1 Planctomycetota bacterium | reverse complement strand
AGAAGAAGGCCACCAAGCGTAAGGCCAAGAAAAAAGCTCCCAARCGCAAGGCNNCNAAGAARAARGCYACCAAGCGTAAGGCCANNANGAAAAAAGCTMCCAAGCGYAAGGCCAAGAAGAAGGCCACCAAGCGTAAGGCCGCCAAGAAAAAAGCTCCCAAGCGCAAGGCCAAGAAGAAGGCCACCAAGCGGCGCCGCAAGTAATGGTTTGCATTACTAACCCGATGTCGGTGACGACACCGTCCGTTTTCTAACGGKACCCCCCAGCCCTGAGGCTGCGCAGAGCGTGGCTTCAGGGCTTGCTTCCAAACTGCACCCTCACGCATCGAACCAACGACGATGAATAAAAGAGATTTGATTGATTACGTCTGCTCGAATCTGGAAACAACCAAGTCCAGTTCAGAGCAGATCGTGAATACTGTCCTCCAAGGTATCCAGAGTGGCGTTTCCAGCGATGGTACTGTTGCTCTTGCCGGTTTCGGCTCCTGGAATACCCGTCAACGTGCTGCCCGTACTGGCCGCAACCCCCAAACTGGCGAATCCATCCAAATAAAAGCAAGCACTACGGTCGCCTTCAAGCCGGCCAAAGGCTGGAAGGATCGACTTAACTGATTTACGCAATAGGCATAATCACGGCGTCGGTTTTCCGGCGCCGTTTTTTTATTGTCTGCWGGGGTACGCAGGGAAGAATCAGGCGATATCACTTGCCAGCAGACGTTCTATCTCTGCGGCAATTTGGTCGTCATCGATCTTGGGAAACATGACTTCAGCTTCGCCCAGTTCTGCACCTGCTGCAACTCTAGCTGGAGCACTACTCGCAGACTCATCTCCCCAAATGTCCGCCTCGTCGGAGGCGGCTTGACCAATCATTTGTCGCAGGTTAGCTGCCGCAGTCGGGCAGAATGGTGACATTCGACGAGACAATAAATCCAGGTAGGCAATGCAGCGCTCAATGATGGAGGCACACTTTGCCTGGTCATCCTCGCTATCGGATTTGATTAGTTTCCACGGAGCGTGATTATCGAAATATTGATTGAGGCTGTCACAGGCCGCTAGCAAGGCCTGTGCTGCCTTGCGGTATTCATTGTTCTCAATGTACCCGCCAATGGAAGCGAAGCTGACGTCCGCCTGCTTGAGTGAGGGGTCGTCGTCGCAACTGCCATTTGAGTCCGGAACCTTGTTTTCGAATCGTTTGGCGGCAAACTTGATAACTCGAATGGCGAAGTTCCCGAGTTTGTCTGCCAGCAGGGAGTTGTTGGTGGTCTGAAATCCCTCCCAGGTAAACTCGCTGTCGGAAGTCTCCGGGGAGGTCAGCATCAGGTGAAAGCGGGCGGCATCCGCCGAGTATTTCTCGAAGAATGATTTGTTGTCCAAATACCATCCTGATGAAGTGCTGAACTTGCGTCCTTGCAGGTTGTAGAACTCGTGTGCGGGAATGGACCACGGCAGATTCAATTCTTTACCGTTCCAGGAATCCTTTTGACCCAGAAGCATCGCCGGAAAAACAATTGCATGGAAAGAGATGTTGTCCTTGCCAATGAAGTGCACCAGACGGCAATCAGGATTCTGCCACCAGTCACGCCATTGCTCGACATCTCCCTGTTTTTCGGCCCATTCCATGGTCTGAGAAATGTAGCCAATAGGAGCATCAAACCACACATAGAGGACTTTCCCGCTTTCGTCGGTGACCCCTTCAGGAAGGGGGACTCCCCATGGAAGATCGCGAGTAATGGGTCGTTCCCGTAAATCCTTGAGCATGGCCTTGACGTGGCCGTCGACATTTGGTTTCCATTTCTTATGCGGATGGTTTTCGTCTTCGTTGGCATACCATCCACCGAGTCCTTCAGCTTGAATCCTCGGTAAATCCAAATACCAATGGCGGGTTTCCTTGAGCACCGGCTTTGAGCCATCAATCAAACTGGTTGGATTGCCTAGTGCACTGGCGTCAATCCAGGTTCCACAACTTGGGCACTCATCACCGCGGGCCTCAGTATGTCCGCATTCGGGGCAAGTTCCGGTAAGGTAGCGATCGGGCAGGAAGCGCCCGCTTTCTTCGGAATACCACTGCCGTTCCACGCGGTCGTTTACCAGGCCGCAGTCGAGCAGGTTTTTAAAGAAAGTTTGTGCGGTTTCCTGGTGATAGGGGCATCGCGCAGTACCGCTGAATATATCGAATTCAATCTTGAATTGGTCGAACAGGGCCTTGATTTCCTGATGCCAACGGTCGAGGTAGGGTCCATACTCCACACCCTCCTGTTCGGCCTTCAAAGTTATGGCTACGCCGTACTCATCGGTCCCGCAAACATAGAGCACATCATGGCCGGACATTCGCAGATAGCGGACGTAAACATCTGCCGGGAGGTAAGCCCCGGCAACGTGCCCGAAGTGAATAGGTCCATTGGCGTAGGGGAGGGCTGAAGTAACCAGGTATTTGGCCATGTTCCATCAGGATACGGCCGCCACCGTCTTTCCTATCCGCTTCTGCGCGCCTAAAGTATGCACGACCAGTTCATTTCCACCTACCGGTACCAGGTAGGGTGGAGACTCGGCTCAGTAATGGCTAGTTTCACCGAACTTGATTTCTACGATCTCTCGAGTTTGCTCACCGAGGACGACCTCGTGGTTCGGGACATGGTGCGTTCCTATTGCTCCGACAAACTTCAACCGATTGTGGCAGAGCATTGGGAAGCCGGCACCTTCCCTTCCCATGTCATCAAGGAGATGGGCGAGCTTGGATTGCTCGGGCCAATGATGTCCGCAGAGCATGGTGGTGCTGGTCTTAGTGGCATTCAATACGGACTGATATGTCAGGAAATTGAGCGGGTCGACTCCGGGTTGCGATCCTTCAACTCGGTACAGGGTTCCCTGGTCATGTACCCGATTGAGGCTTTTGGTTCCGAGGAGCAGAAGCGGGATTGGTTGCCGCAGCTTGCTTCCGGTGACGTGGTGGGTTGTTTCGGGTTGACCGAGCCTGATTTTGGCTCCGACCCTGCCGGGATGCGCTCGGTTTGTCGCCGCGACGGTGATGATTGGGTTATCGATGGCCAGAAAATGTGGATTACGAATGGCAGCATCGCTGATATTGCAATCGTTTGGGCCAAGGATGAGGAGGGCGTGGTTCAGGGCTTCATCGTTGAGACCGGCTGTGAAGGATTCTCAGCACCGGAGCAAAAGCACAAGTGGTCATTGCGCTGCAGCGTGACTAGTGAGTTGGTACTCGAAGGCGTGCGGGTACCAGCAGCCAGCCGCTTGCCCAATACTTCGCATATGAGGTCTCCATTGAGCTGTTTGACTCAGGCGCGCTACGGCATTGCCTGGGGTGTGGTTGGTGCGATGCAAGCCTGCTTCGACGAGGCGCTGCGCTACACCCAGGAGCGCAAGATTTATGACAAGCCGCTGGCCGGCTTTCAGCTTACCGCCGACAAATTGGCTGAGATTGCAACCGAGATAACCAAGGCCCAATTGTTGGCATGGCGTCTAGGAACAATGAAGGATGGCGGCACCATGACACCCCAGCAGGTATCCATGGCCAAGCGCAACAATGTTGCCAAGGCACTCGAAATTGCTCATTCTTGTCGCACCATGCTGGGCGCCAATGGTATTACTCTCGAGTACCAGTCCGGTCGTCATCTGTGCAATCTGGAGACCGTGCTTACTTACGAAGGTACACATGAAATCCATTCTCTGATTCTAGGGCATGCCTTGTCCGGAGTCCCGGCTTACGGTGACAGTTAGCAGGGATGGCAGTGAGCAATTGTCGGTGGTTAGGATGGCGATATTGACATTGGTTTTCGGGGGGATAGGCTCCATTGGGATACGAATCGCCAAACCCATAAGGCAGTTCCACTCATGAGCAATCCTCGCGACCTTGAAGAACTTTTTGCTGACCACGAACTCGCTCCTGGATACGAGTTCACTCAACTCCGCTACGAAACGCGTCCCTTGCTCCTGCCCACTGGGGGGCAGGTGGATGACCTCTTCAATGCCTGGATTTGGTTGGATAACCCCGAGCAATACAACTGCTACAGCACCCGTGCGATGGCCGAACTGGTGCTTGCCGTGCGTAGGGCTTCAAATGACCCCCGGGTCCAATGCGTGGTACTGACTGGGGTCGGCGACAAAGCTTTTTGTACCGGTGGCGACATCGCAAAATACAGCGATCACTACTCCGGCCGTCCGGATGAATATAGACGCTACATGAGATTGTTCAATGATGGCGTTTCAGCTCTGATGGAGTGCGACAAACCGGTAATCAACCGTGTCAATGGGATGCGCATCGGTGGTGGGCAGGAACTTGGTATGGCTTGTGATTTCACGGTTGCTGCTGATACTGCACGGTTCGGGCAAGCCGGTACCAAGCACGGCTCTGCTCCGGTGGGTGGTTCCACCGACCTGCTGCCAGTTTTTGTCGGCTTTGCCAAGGCCGTCGAAAGTTGCATTCTGTGCGAACAATGGAGTGCGCATTACGCATTGCAGGTTGGTTTGATTAACCGCATTGCCCCGGTGCTCAAGGTTGATGGGAAATTCATTGCCAATCCCTTGGTCGAAACCGAGTTCAAGACTGACGAGTTCGGCCGCTCACTTTATGGCCTCCCCAGGCAAGGCGAAGATTTAAAAGCGGCCAAGGAGCTGTTCAAGTCGGCTGAGGTGGATTTTTCCCTGTTCGACCGGGAGGTCGAAGAATTATGTGGCCAGCTGGCATTGACCATGCCCGATTGCACCATTTTCACCCTCGAGCAGTTGCGCAAACACAAACTTCAATATTGGGATCAGAACCGTGAAAGCAACCGTGCGTGGCTATGCCTCAACATGATGACTGAGGGGCGGATGGGTTTTCGAACCTTCCACCGGGCACCGCGCGAACAGCGCCAAACGGACTTTATTGAAATGCGCCGAGCTTTAGCTGAAGGAGTGCGCTATGGGGACAAACTTTCCGAACGTGCTGCCCCCCACGCGGTCGATCGCGAGCTGGAACAATGACCACGGCCTCAGCCGTTAGGYGTTCGCAACTTCGGTGGTCTTGCTAAGTTCGACGAATTGTAACTGCAAGTCGGTGATGAACTTGTCAATGGTTTTCACCTCACCTTCGCTGAGATTGCCATTGGTTCTTTCGCGAATCATAATCAAATCGTCAATCACCATTCTGGCAGCCTGCATATTAGGTTGCTCAAGTTTGGGAGCACCAGGGATGTCCAGCAGGCCGAGGGCATAAAATCCCTGCAAGGCAATCTTCTGGRTGAAGAYACGAAAGTCGGTTACTTGGTCGGTGGGATTAGTCATCTGTAAACAAGGCTCAGGTTTCGACTTTGGTTTCGGAGCGACTGTYATTTAGGGACAAGTTAATYGCTTCTGCGGCGAAAGCCGAARACAGCGGATGTGGTTGCAGCGGTTTGGACTTGAACTCAGGGTGGTATTGAACTCCGATGAAGAAGGCTTGGTCGGTGAGTTCGATGCTCTCMACCAGGCCACGTGCTTCATAAATACCGGAGAAGGTCAATCCGGCAGTCTCGAGCTGGCTACGGTAATCATTGTTGAATTCCCAACGGTGACGATGGCGCTCAAGCACCATGTCACGACCATAAATTTCAGCCAGACGGGTATTGGCAACCACCCGGCAGGGGTAAGCGCCCAAACGCATGGTYCCACCCTTGTCCTCAACCGACTCCTGTTCCTGCATCAAATCAATAACCGGGGCAGCGCAATCSGGGTCAACCTCGGAGGTGTTAGCCCCTTCGATTCCGGCAACATTACGGGCAAACTCGATGGTCATGGCCTGCATGCCGAAGCAGATGCCAAAACATGGAATGTCATTTTCACGTGCCCACTGAATGGCGCGAATCTTGCCCTCAAGGCCGCGTTCGCCGAAGCCGCCGGGGACCAGCACGCCGTGGACTCCGTCCAGCAACACCGCGGGGTCATTGTTGTAGCATTCTTCGGCGGAAATTTTGCGGTACTTGACTTTCCAACTATGTTCCACCGCACCGTGGCCTAAGGCTTCGTAAATCGATTTGTAGGCATCGTGAAGTTTGATGTACTTGCCAACCACCGCAATTTCAATCTCACCTTCGGGTTCGGCGTAACGACGCCGTAAATCTTCCCAATCGGAAAAGTCACCGGATTTAGTGTGGCCTATGTTGAGGTGGCGCACCAGCGAATCGTCCATCCCTTCACGTACGAGATCGAGAGGGACTTCGTAGATGGTGGTGTCCACATCTTTTTCCTGGATAACGTCTTGGCCTTCCAGGTTGCAGAACATGGAAATCTTGTCACGCATTTCCGACGTCATCGGGTGCTCGCAACGGCAAACCAGAATGTCCGGTTGAATACCGATTTCACGCAATTTACCGACCGATTGCTGGGTCGGTTTCGTTTTCATCTCACCGCTGGCAGCAAGATAAGGAAGCAAGGTGAGGTGCACGTAGCAAACATTCCCCTTCCCCAACTTCAAGCCAAACTGGCGAATCGCTTCGAGGAAAGGAAGAGATTCAATGTCGCCGGCGGTACCACCAATCTCGACAATGGAGACGTCGGTCCCGCGCTGAGCCCCTTGCTCGATGGCAAGTTGAATCTGGTTGGTGATGTGGGGTACGACCTGCACGGTCTTGCCCAAATAATCACCGCGCCGTTCCTTGCGGATTACTTCGGAGTAGACACCGCCAGTAGTGGCATTCGAGTAGCGATTAATGGGGGCCTGCGAAAAGCGTTCGTAATGGCCAAGATCGAGGTCGGTCTCGGCGCCATCTTCGGTTACGTAGACCTCGCCATGTTCAAACGGCGACATGGTGCCGGGGTCAACGTTGATGTAGGGATCAAGTTTCTGAATCGAAACCTTGAGACCGCGCTTTTCCAGCAGGACTGCCATGGCAGCGGTAGTGATGCCCTTGCCAAGCGAGGAAACCACGCCGCCGGTTACGAAGATGTACTTGGTCATGTCTGTGGGGATTGACGTTTGTTGCGGGCTAAGAAGGAGTCATAATCTTCGCGGGTGTCAATGCCGGGGAATGCCCGTGGCCATTGACGAACAGCGATTTCATGACCCATTTCCAACAATCGCAGCTGCTCCAATCCCTCGGTTAGCTCCAGGGGGGTAGGGGCGCTTGCCGCGAACTCCTCAAGTGTAGCGGCTTGGAAACCATAAACCCCGATGTGGAGCAACGGGACAGCCAAATCACTGGTTCGGAAATGTGGAATAGGCGCACGGGAAAAGTAGAGGGCGCAACCATCCTGGCGGATTACTACCTTTACCGCCGCCGGATCCTCGAGCAGGCCAGGGTCGATGAGAGGAGTGGCCAGGGTGGCTACTTGATTGCCGGCAGCCAGAGCGGCGAAAACTTCGTCGATTGCCGCGGGGTCAATCTCCGGTTCGTCGCCCTGAACGTTGACCACCATACCGTCAAAGCCCAGTTCGCTCACTGCAGCATGGACTCGGTCGCTGCCGGAAGCAAGGTTGGAATCGGTCATCACCACCTCGGCGCCGCAGGAGCGGGCCGCCGCCGCCAGTTCCTGGTCATCAACTGCGGCTACTACCCGCCCCGCACAACTCTTTTGACATTGCATCAGGGTGTGTGCCAGTAGCGGGTAGCCACTTTCCGCAAGTAGCAGTTTGTCGGGAAGTCGAGTTGAAGCCCGACGAGCGGGTACGACCACGAGCTTTTCCCCTCCGCTCATTGATTGAAGATGTCCTGTTTGCCTTCTTTGAAAAAACCGGGCCCGGATTGGTTGTCTACGCGTTGATATGAATCGTGAGCGTTATACAGGGATTGCACCGCCAGCGAACAATTCAAAGCCTGGTCGTACTGATCCTTGGTGCCACCGCTGATGTAAGCGAGGGTGAAATATTGGMCATCTTGTTCTACTTGAATCGTCCGGCGTGCTCCACGMACACGTCGCGACGAAGTTGAAGCGGAAGTGAAGAACCCTAGTGCCTTGAACTGCGCTATCAAAGCCCCCATATCAAGGTCGGGAATAACTTTGTAATCAGCAGTCTTGCGTTGTTGCGAGTAATAATCGGATTTGTCTACTGCGCTATTGTTCAACAGGCCGATTTTGAGACCCGAGGAATGGTCAACGAAGGTAACTCGGGTTGGCCGCAACTCCGGGAATATGCCTTGCTCGGCGGCGGCCCGCTCGAGTTGCCCGGAAGTTTGTGGTGGTGAATAATCACCACTGGTAGCGGCACATGATGGCGCCGCTAGTAAAAGTAGCAGGGGGACGAATTTCATTTCTCTGGTTGAACTGTGAGGCGAAGTTCGGACAATCATGAATTAGACGTTAACAGGCCGCTGACCGTAACCTGAAAACATGACTGCATCAAAACGCCCTACTCTCCGCAAACTGGCAGTTTACGCCTGTACATTGGCATTATTGTCCCTGGCCGACCCTCGCCCGGAGAGTTTTTGGGTCGGGTCAGTGCTGGTAGCGATTGCCTGGTGTTTGCGGATTTGGGCTTTTGGTCACCTCGAAAAGAACCTGGTAATGGTCACCACCGGTCCTTACGCCCACACTCGCAATCCCGCCTACCTCGGTAGTTTTATTGCTCTGTTSGTGCCCTGGCGGGCCTGAATGGCAGCGGCCAGTTCAGAAATTGGGCCCTGTGCGCCAAATACCTTCATGCCGTATCCATTCTTGTGAGAATTTTTAAATGGGGTTTTGTCAATCCCCACAATTAGGTCTCCTATCTGAACCTCTTGCCAAGCGGGCGACTTGGGGAATACATAACGCACCAATAGTGATTTTGAGCGATCGGCAACAAGTTCGCAACGAATCCCGGTGGTGCCAAGATTATAGAACCAACCAGGCACTTCGGAATCAGGACCATCGTTGGCGTGCTGACGCCAAGGGTGACCGTCCGGGTGATAATGCACCTGTGCAACACCTTTTACCGAAAAAACTACAAGGGAAAGCGCAATGAATGTGGATGTGGTTTTGCCCATTGAGTTGATTTTAATAAACCCGAATAAGCCTCCCAATCGATTCCTGGTTG
>NVRO01000029.1 GCA_002400895.1 Planctomycetota bacterium | reverse complement strand
CAGGTAAATAAACTTGTCAGAAAGATTGCCAGTGTGATCGCGAAATAAGGGGGCCAGGAGAATGTGCCGATTTTTGCTGACGCTGCAATTACCACGGCGAGTGCGCCCGGACCAGCAATCAACGGTAACGCGAGCGGGCAAAACGATATATCGTGCTTCACTTGCGATTCGTGCTTTTCATCGCTGGAGTGCGAGTTATCCTCTTTTGGCGACAGGAGCGAAAAGCCGATTCGTGCCACAATCAAGCCACCGCCGCAAGAAGTGAACCACGTCACGGTTTTGATAGGTGTGGCGTGTAACCACCAAAACCACCAGGTCGGCAACCGCCAATAAGGACTCCGAGGCAAGCCGGTTCTCTTCAACAACACTGTCGAAGTCGGGGGTGTCAATCAACAACAGCCCTGGTGGCGAATCATTGACGCTGCTAAGCAACAACTCGTCCGGAGAGCTGGGGAACTCAAGGGCAGCTTGTCCGTCGTCAACCGTGGTTATTGGGAATCGCCGTAGTTCGGGTTCGCGCTGTAGGACTTCCACCAGTTTCGGGTTGGCAACACCGAACAGACTTTTGGTGAGTCCGCCCTCGGCTCGTGAAGGGCTGATGTCGCGTCCTACAAGGTGATTGAATAGTGCAGATTTACCGGAGTTGGCCGGGCCAATGATGCCCGCAACCAGATATGGAGAGTTGCCAAGGGTGCGCGGCAATAAGTCCCGAATTAACAGGTTTCGTGCCCTTGCCGCTGCCGGTGAACCAACTGCGCGCGGAAGGGTTTCCAAGCGCTCGCGGCATTCTCGTAACAACCGGGGAAGTGAGAGTGGCATGGCAGGCTTAAGATTACGGCATCATGGCAAATACATGGAACCTTCCGCGCGGATGTCGCGGCGCGAACTGGCGAAAACAAAAGTTACGCCCCTTGGCAATGGAGGCGATTAATGCCGTTCTACCACAGCCAACAGCTCCTTATCACGAGCAATTGCCGGCCAAGGCGGTGCGAGAGTGGTGCCGAAAGCGCAGTTGGAAACTACAGGAGGACGCTTGGGGCAACTTGGTGGTCCGTGTTCCTGGCAAGAAGCGTGGGCGTCCTGGGATTGCTTTTGAGGCCCATCTTGACCATCCTGCCATGGTCATCCGTGGTGGGGTGAACGCCGAGGGACTGATTCCAGCCAGCTTTTGGGGCGGCCATCCGGGCGCACGGATGCCGGGCGGCAAGGTCCTGCTGGTTTCTCCCGACGGCGAGCGCCGCGGCCGCGGCAAGGTGGCGGTAGTTGGTGAGAAGAACTCGAGGACCGGCGAGCTGAAGGTATGGATTCAACCTGGGCTCAGGATTTCCGGGGAAGTGGAAAAGGATTGGATTGCCACTTGGGACTTGCCCTTCCGGGTAACCGAGACCAAGATTCGCAATGTTGTCTGTGACGACCTTGCCGGAGTGGCCAGCATTTTGGCCGGACTGGATTTGGCTTCACGCTCGGGCATGGAGCGTCCGGCACTTGCCTACTTCACTCGTTGCGAAGAGAATGGGTTTGTCGGCTGTCTCCAAGGTTTGCATTTGGGGAGTTTCCCCAAGAACGTACCGGTGGTGGTGCTCGAATGTTCGCCGCGCCTTCCCAACGCCAATCCGGGTGATGGGCCGGTTGCGCGAGTAGGTGATCGCATCAGTATTTATGACCCTGCGCTATTGCAGTTGATTGAAGATGCTGGCGCCGAACTCCAAGTTCGCGTACCTGGTTTTAAATGGCAACGGAAATTGATGGATGGCGGTGCTTGCGAAGCTACGCCGTTTTGTTCTGCAGGATATGTTGCTGCCGGCATGGCACTGGCATTGACCAACTATCACAACGTGCCGGATGATCGCAGCCGCAGCGGCCCGGCGGCCGAGGAAATCGACCGCGAGGATCAGGAAAACCTGGTGTTGTGGGTTGCGACCCTGGCGATGGGGCGTAAAGCAGGGGCAGCCGCGCCAGGTCCTGCTGCACGCTTGGAACAGTTGCGCCAGGTGCGCTCAAAACTGAGTTAGTTTGACAGCGAGGTCAGAGCAACAGCATCACGCAGTACCAGGTAGTACATGCGGCCGATTGCAAGGACGTGGCCGGCGCGTGCCATTGCTTCGGGGCCAGTTCCAAGGAAGACGTCGCAGCGCCCGGGTGAACGAATGGCCCCACCACGGTCCTGGTCGAGGGCAAAGAAACGGGTTGGCCGTTGAACCAGCATTCCGTCCTGGTCGTAATCCGGGAGGCGAACCTCACAAAACACCAGGCCGGCACGCGGGAAAACATCCTTGTCGGTGGCCACCGAGCGCATCGGAGTTACCGGGCGCCCGAGACATCCGAAAGGACCACCTTCGCTGGATTGGAAAAAAACGAATGATGGATTCTGCGGCAACACTCGACGTACTTCCTCCGGGTGTTCGCGAAAATACTGTTGCAGCCTGGTGAGCGATAAATCAACTTTGGAAATGCGCCCTTCCTTGATCAGAATCTGCCCGACCGATTTGTAATCGTGTCCATTCTTGCCGGCATAGCCGGCCTCCAGGAAGGACCCATCGCGTAGTTCAATCAGCGCGGACCCTTGCACCTGGGCAATATAGGCATCGAAGGGGTCGTCGAGCCAGACAAACTCCTGACCGTCAAGCATGTTGCCTTCGACAAGTTCGCGATGCGACCAATAAGGCACTACTTTTCCAGCTTGATTGATACGTCCAAGAATGCGGCCGTCCTTGGTTTTGAGCAAGTCTTTGGGCAGGCGATAAAGCGGCCACTTGTATTTGCCACTACGTTGTTTGGAGCCATTCAGGATGGGTCGGCAATAGCCGGTGAACAGCACCTCACCGGTATTGTTGCGCCCGCGTGATGACCACACTTCGAACTCGCTATGTATGGATTGACCGAAGTCTTCTGCGGAAATGGAGGTTTCCAACAGGTCCAGGAACCGTTCGAGTGAGGCGACCATCCGCTCATGGCTGATTGGCCCGTAGGGGAAATACTGCTGAGAAGATGGGGCAGACAGATAAGAGAGCGAGTTGAGGATGGAGATAGCCAACTGTTCACGCTGCTGCCAACCGACGCTGAAATCGGGGGCCTGGTAGGACGGGAGTTTGGCCAAGCCGAGCTCGCCCGGCGCCAACTCGACGGCGAAATCGTCAAGGCTTGGTTGTGGTGCAGGAGGAGGTGCCTGGCAACTGGCGATAAGAATCAGAGCGGTGGTTGCTAACAGTGGCAGGTGGAGGGGACGCATGGTCTCAGGCTATCGCGTAGACCCAGTGTTCTTCAAGCGCGGATAGGATTCGGACCATGTCGTTGATTTACGAACGCCAACTCGCGGGCGCGACTCTTAGGAACTTTGCTTTCGATTCCGCGGTCTTGAGGAATAACCCCATGGGGGACCCGACTTTACGGGACAATCCACTCCTGGTGCCGGAGCAGGGCGCCAAAGGGCTTCCCCTGGTGGTAATGTTGGTCGGTTTCACCGGATTCGGACAAAAAGTGATGAGCAAAAGCTCTCTGTGGGGAGAAACCTTGCCCGAGCGTCTGGCGCGGGCAACTGCGGCTGGCGACATTCCTCCGGCGGTCTATCTGTGGCCATCCTGCGAAACGCGGCTTGGCGGGAGCCAGTACATGAATTCCTCCGCCACCGGGCGCTATCAGGATTATCTGATTGGGGAGCTGGTTCCGGCAGTCGAAGCCGAGCTTGGTTGCGGTGGTTCTGGTAGTGGCCATGGGCGCCATGTTGCCGGCAAATCCAGTGGTGGCTATGGCGCGCTGACCTTGGCAATGCGCAATCCCGGCTTTTTTGATGGCTGCGCCAGCCACGCTGGTGATATGGGCTTCGATTCCGGCTACCGCCGCGAATTTCCCGAGGCCTTGAGTTGTTGGCGACGCCATGGTGGCCCAGCGGAATTCCTGGCTGCTTTGCATTCTGGAGAGGTTTTACTTGGCAGCCCCGAGCACGCGGCGCTCGATGCTCTGGCAATGGCATCCTGCTATTCGCCCAACCCGGACAGCGAACTTGGTTTCGATCTCCCGGTCAATCCCGAAACCGGGGAACCAAACTTCTCAGTATGGGAACGTTGGCTTGCCTGCGACCCGCTGTTCATGGTGGAGCAAGAAGATCATGCTGCCGCCTTGAGGCAACTCGACACGCTCTATTTGGACGCCGGCGAAAGTGATGAATTCGCCCTGCAGTGGGGTTTGCGTCGGTTTATTCCTCAGCTTGAAAAGATGAAGGTTCCACACCATGCCGAGTTTTTCAGCGGTGGGCATTTCAATATCGACCATCGCTATGAAACCAGTCTTCCTCTATTGCTGAAGCAATAGGGAAGAAGCAATGTTTCAACTTCTGTCGGGGCGCATATTTGCTGCGCAGGTGCCGGCAAGGCGTCCGCTCAGCCAGGCCCAATGAAAGTTGAAGCCACCCATGCGCCCGGTTAAATCGAGGATTTCTCCACACAGGAACAGACCGGGTGTGGCGCGGCTTTCGAGAGTGGAAGGGTTGACCCCCTCGAGCCGTACTCCGCCGCCGGTAACCTCGGCGACTTTAAATCCCTCATTCCCATTGATTGGCAGTTGAAAGGCAGTGAGGTTTTTTATCAGGCGCAGGCGTTGTCCTTTTGACAGGTTGCTGCAGCGCATTTCAGGGCGCAGATCTGTTTTCTCCAGTAAGGCCAGCGCAAGGCGTCGCGGAAGCACATCGCTCAATGCCTTGCCGAGTTCTCGGCGTTCTTTGGCGTTCAGGTGTGCACTCCACTCGTCCTCACTTCCGTCGCCCCAGGCGACCAGAATGGCAGCCTTGTCGCGTACGGCCCAATGGCTGGCATCCAGAATTGCCGGTCCGCTGAATCCACGGTGGGTAAACAACAAATCACGGCTGCGTTCCTCGACTGTTTTGTGGTTGAGTATTGCCCGCCACCGCACCTCCACCGCGACGCCGCTGAGTTGGTGAAAGTCATCGTCATTGGTTGTCAAGGGGACCAGTGCCGGGTAGGGGTGGTTTAGCTTATGGCCAAGCGCAGTGGCAAGTCGAAATCCGTGGCCGTCCGAACCGGTAGCGGGAACAGAACTTCCGCCACTTGCCAACACCACCCGTTTGGCGTGAAGTTTGCGGCCGTCGGATGCGGTCAGCAAAAAGCCGTACTCGTCCTTGTCGAGAGATTCCACCCGCCAGCCAGTGAGGACTTCAGCGCCGGCATTTTCGACTGCCTCCACCAAGTTGTTGCGGACTTTGCTGCCACTTTGACATTCGGGGAAAATACGACCGTCTGCTTCCGCTTCGGCAAGAGGAAGCTGCAAGTCCCAGTCAAAAAAGTTCTTCACGTCCTCCAGTCGCCAGGTTTTCAGCAATCGCTTAAGCACATTTGGTGAACCTTGGGTGTGGAAATCACTGGCGTCGACCTCGGCTGGCAATACATTGCAGCGYCCCCCCCCGGCRGCCACGATTTTGGCACCGCATTTTTTGCTTCCTTCGAGCAGTTTTACTTGTACTCCTTCCTGGCGTGCAGCCCACAGCGCCGCCATCAGGCCCGCAGCGCCTCCGCCAACCACCACCACCGTGCAAGAATCGCTCACTCCAATATTTTAGTGAGTGATTGAGGAGCCACGTTTGGCGGCAAGCAACTGGTGCCTTGGCACAGATAGAGGGTTGCCGTTTCATCACGCGCGTTTCTCCCCTGGAGCAGTTCATATTCACTGTCGGGGTTAGCCCGGGTACGGAACACTTGCAAGGCGGTGGAGCCGCCTGGGCAATGGAAGGCCAGTCTCCATGCGTCAAGCTCGGCATCCTTGCCGCCACCAATAATCACGGCAACTCGGGGTTCGGCCACCGCCATCCACAGTGAACGCAGAGTTCCGGCAAACCCGCGAGGGCCTTTGCTCATTAGTGCCAGAGCTGCGGAGTAGCCGCGGTCAGAAATTTCCTTCCAGCGGTCTTCATGGGTGAAGGCGTGGAGGACAACCAGACTTTCCAGCGCTACTGCATTGGGCGATGGGATGGCGCCGTCCCAGGGAGAACTTCGGCGATGCAAAACAGTCTTGTCACGGCCATCAGTATCAAAAAAGACCCCGGTTTTAGGATTCCAGAAGGAATCAATCATGTGGGCTGCCAAGTCGCTCGCCTGGTCCAGCCAGCGTTCCTCGCCGGTAGCCTGGAAAAGAGAAAGCATGGCGCGACAAAGATAAGCGTGGTCCTCAAGCACGGCACTGTGTTGAGCTTTGCCACCGCGCCAGGCCCGTAGCCATTTGCCATCGGTGCGCATTGCATTTAGCAGGAAGTCGGCTGCACTGGAAGCGGCATCGACGTAACGGGTTTCTCCGAATACTCTCCCGGCTTGAGCTAATGCATCAATTGCCAGGCCATTCCAGGCAGTCAACACCTTGTCATCAGTAGCAGGTGGTACGCGTTTGGCGCGGGTTTCCAAGAGTTTGGCACGCACTTTTGCAAATCGTTTACGGTCTTGATTGTGGGCATCGCCGCGCAAAGTTAGCGCCGAGCTTCCATGTTCGAAGTTCCCTTGCTGGGTTACGCCGAACACTTCTGCTGCCCAGGCGCCATCTTCCTTCCCAAGTACCGCCTCCAGCTCGTCGGGTGTCCACACAAAATACTTGCCTTCTTCGCCTTCAGAATCGGCGTCGGTACTCGACCAGAACCCGCCCTCGGGAGATTGCATTTCGCGCAACAAGTAATCGCAGCTTTCACGGGCAACGCGGGCAAAGAACTCGTCCCCGCTTTGAACCCACGCCTCCAGGTAGCAGGGGATTAGGGTGCCCTGGTCGTAGAGCATTTTTTCGAAGTGGGGAATGAGCCATTTCTCGTCGGTTGAGTAGCGAGCGAAGCCGCCGGCGAGTTGGTCGTACATGCCACCGTCTGCCATTTTGCGCAGCGTGTACAGGGCGATATCACTTGCTTCCTTCAACTGATAACGGTCGGCAATCCCGAGCAGAAAGCGAATGTCGTCAGTATGTGGGAACTTTGGTGCTGGCCCGAACCCACCCCATTTAGGATCGAAGTTGTTGGTGAAGGCGGTCAACCAAGCTTGTTCGCGAGTAGCGAACTTCTCGGAATCGGGCAGCCCCCGCGATGGTGCCGGAGGCAGTTTAAGCGCCAGCATTTCGCCCAATTGATTGGCCGAAGTCTCAATTTCATCCCGCCGACTACGCCAGGCATTACGAATGTTGAGCAAGATATCCAAAAATCCGGGTCGACCAAACTTTTCTCGCGGAGGGAAGTAGGTACCTCCAAAAAATGGTTTCAGCTCGGGGGTCAGGAAAACCGACATCGGCCAACCGCCGCTACCGGTCATGCGCTGCACAGCGGTCATATAAAGATCATCCAAGTCAGGCCTTTCCTCCCGGTCAACTTTGATGCAAATGTAGTTAGCATTGAGGAATTCGGCTATTTCTTCGTCCTCGAAAGACTCACGCTCCATTACGTGACACCAATGGCAAGCGGAATACCCGATTGAGAGGAAAATAGGTCTGTCCTCCTTTTTGGCCAGTTCTATGGCCTCGTCTCCCCACGGATACCAGTCCACAGGGTTGTATGCGTGCTGGAGCAGGTAGGGGCTGGTTTCGTGCACCAAATGGTTTGCACGGCCGGAATGGTCCGGCTCTTGGGGCAAAGGTAAACTCATTAGAATCGTCGCAAGCATTGTGATTGTATGGCCTTGTGGTCTTGTAGGACACTCCCTGGGGTAGTTCACGGGTAGTGCTTTCTCTTAGCATAAGAATCTGTTACAACTACACCCGCAATGGGCATCCTCCAACGCCTTTTTTCAGGAGCGGAGGGAGGCGACGAAAACGCCAACCGCTCCTCGGAGATAGCCCGATCTGCCGCCGCTTCAAGCGCGGACATTCGGGCTCTTACTGATGAAATCCGACGGCTCCGGGAATCTCTCGGGGGCGGCGAAGATACGTCTATTCAAGACGGCCGCAATCGTCGCGGCGGCCGTGGGCGCCGACAGGATGGAGGCTCCGAAGGGGGCTCCACTCGTCGAGATAACAATCGCGGTAATCGCGGCAACCGGGAAAGCCAGCCACGCCGTGGGTTGCCCAGAGAAGTTCCAGATGACGCCCCGGTGGGGCCATTGGTCGACTATCTCAAGGAACACAAGGTAATTGTCTACGAAGGACAGGATGACCTTGCGCGCAATGAGGCGTTTGAACACCTCGCACGGCACATCGGGCAGCATTTCGACCTGGTTGGCCCCTTCTACGAAAAGATGAAGCGTTGTGTTGCGACTGGCCACGGAACCAGAGTCGATATTGAAACGTGGACCGACCATCAACGTTCGGCTGCGGTTCAGTTGGGCACCATGCTCCACCGCCATGGCTTGTTGAAGGATTTCTACTACCACCGCCAGCCCAAGAAACAACTACGTGTGATTCCGACCAAAGATGGTTCGACCGCGCAATTTCTTACCGGCGGTTGGCTGGAAATCTACGTTGCGTGGATCCTGTCACGTAAACTTCGTGCGCGTATGAGTGCCGCCAAGTTCCAGGTTCTGTTCAATGTCAAAGGCACCTTGCCGGACCAGCGGGAGTTTGAAGCCGACTTGATGGCCTCTGTCGATGGCCGCATGTTGTGGGTCGAATGCAAAACCGGACACTGGCAGGATTACTCCGCCCGCTTCAAGGGACTGGTGAAGGTATTTGGTTGCGACCGGGACTCCGCTGGGTTGTTGTTGCTGCGTCCGCCTGACTCCAGCACCCGCAAGCGTGCGACTTCGATGCTGGACATGACCTTGTTGGCGCTTGATGAAGTTTCAAGCTTCTTCAATCGATTCCTGGGTGTCGACGAGGATGACCCATCCGAACACGTGATTTCGGCCGACGATCGCACTGCTCCGTTGCCGATTGGTTTGGTGCCGCCGTTGACCGAAGATGAGATTCCGCTCAAGAATGTGGAGCCGGCACGTCGCCTTGGTCATATAAAAATTAATGACTCCGATTCCGAAGACGAGGAAGCTGCTGACAAGCCTCGCCGTCGCCGGCGCCGTGGTCGTC
>NVRO01000028.1 GCA_002400895.1 Planctomycetota bacterium | reverse complement strand
ATGAGTGGTTGTATAGCGCGGAGTATTTACTGTCAGGTGGATGCCAGGGTGTGGTGCTATGCGAACGTGGTATTCGTACCTTTGAGCGTGCAACTCGCAACACCCTGGATTTGACCATTATCCCCTTGTTGCGGGAGTGGACCCACTTGCCAGTGATGGTTGACCCTTCGCACGCATGTGGCATTGCCAGTTTGATTCCAGCACTTTCCCGTGCTTCGGTTGCTGTTGGCGCCGACGGACTGGCGGTAGAAGTACACCCCGACCCATCCCAGGCGCGTTCTGATGCTGACCAGGCATTACTGGAAGGTGAACTGACCGCGATTGTGGCTGAGGCACGAGTAATGGCCGCGGTAACTGGTCGTTCGCTACATCCTCAGCCATAAGCTCGGCGCATTTTTTTNGAAAAGCCGGGCTGGAACTGGGTGAGTAACTGTCCTAATCATCAGGATGGCTGATACCTCTGGACATTCGAACGAAATTACTGGTGGSATTCGTATCCGGGTGGCTGCCCAATTTGTTCCGGAGCAATCCGACMCCGACAAYGGCCTCCACTTYTTTGTCTACCGCATCTTGATGTCCAATGAGGGCGAGGAATGGGCCCAATTGATTTCCCGGCGCTGGGTAATCACAGATTCATTCGGCGAGAAGGAGGTGGTTGAGGGGCCGGGCGTGGTGGGTGAATATCCGGCATTGGATCCCGGGGATAAATACTCATATATCTCATTCTGCCCGATGAAGACTTCCTGGGGCACGATGGAGGGTGAGTACATCTTCAGCCGTACGGGTGGCGAAGAGTTCAAGGTGCAAATTGGGCGCTTCTATCTGGCGCGCACYACTTCTCCGATTTCGGCAATGTCCGGATAACCGAAGAATTCGCCTAGAAAAAGTCTCATCGCCCTTGCCAGGTATTTATGGAGCGGATATCATTCTTTCCCAAATGAGAATGAATCTCAATACCAATAAGGCAAGGTGAAATCAAAATTACCCGTGGCTACGGTACTGGTGGCCTTGATTTGTCACGCCTCAGGGCTGCAAGCCCAGGAGGACAAYGCTGTCTCCATTGGCGGCTACRGCGAAATGCTGTTCAGTTCCGATGACTCGGGGGACACTCTCGACCTTTATCGYGCCRTTKTTYATGTTGGCTATCAGTTCGACTYGTCCTGGAGCTTTACTTCCGAAATAGAAGTAGAGCATCAAGATGAGATTGCCATGGAGCAGGCCTTTCTGCAGTACGACTCCGGAAATGATTGGGGTGTACGATTCGGCCATATGCTGGTGCCGATGGGCTTGATTAACGAATTCCACGAACCAACCACCTTTTGGTCGGCAAACCGTCCGCAGACCGAGCGCCTGATTCTGCCTTCTACCTGGCATGAGAATGGGGTTGGTGGATTCGGTCGTATCGGTGATTTCGACTGGCGCGCCTACGCCTTGACCGGTTTTGACGCCGCCGGATTGAATATTGAGGAGAGCGGAATGCGTGGCGGTCGCCAAAATGGCAGTAGAGCGGCGGCTGACAATCTTGCTCTTACTGCTCGTCTTGATTACCGCGGGATTACCGGCTTGTTGTTGGGAGTCTCCATGTGGAGCGGCGATTCCGACCAAGCCGGCACAGGTCCGGGTGGTAGTGATGAAGGATTTGCCACTACCATTTGGGATGTCCATGGTCAGTATGACCAGGGCCCTCTGCGGATACGCGGGGTGTGGGCTGATGCCGAAGTGGAAGACGCGGTTTTACTGCTCACTTCTTCAGCTTCCGACAGTCTTTCTGGTTGGTATATCGAAGCAGGCTGGGATCTTTTTGCTGGCCGTGATTTCGCCAACCAGGCACCGCAAGCTCTCACTCCATTCGTGCGCTTTGAATCAATTGATTTACAAGCGGACAGTCTGGTGGACACCGCCGAAGATCGCACCACCATCGGACTTGCGTGGCAGCCGCATGAGCAAATCATTTTCAAGCTTGATTGGACAGCAGTCGGCAGTGCTGTCCGCAACGAGGATGTCGTCCAGGCTGCCATGGGCTATGTATTTTAAATTATGAAGCTGGCCCTGCTGATTCTTTTGTTTTCCTCTCTCAATGCAGGGGGGCATGGAGGCACTTCGTTTCCAACCAGTGAAGAAGCAATCAAAGATTTGTTCCCAGGCGCCACTCTGCGCCTGGATTACATAACGCTGTCCTCGTCGGAGCAGAAGCGAGCATCGGATTTGGCCGGCACTCCCGTATCCAGTCAAAATAAACTATGGCGAGTAGTCGGCGAGGAGGGGGAGTTGCTCGGTTTCGCGCTAATTGACACCCACCGTGTTCGCAATAAGCGAGAATCTCTGTTGATTAGCTGGACCGAAGACGGCCGTGCTTTGAGTCCACGTGTTCTCGGTTTCGCCGAGCCACTTCAGTACTTACCGAGAGCAAAGTGGTACGGACAATTTGAGGGCAAGGCCTTGAAGGACTCTCTGCGCTTGCGTGGAGACATTGATGGTATCTCCGGAGCAACTCTTTCCGCCCGCGCTACGGTCAGGGCAGTACGCCGTGGACTCGCAATCGACGAAGTATTGAGCGCAAGAAGCTCGAAATGATGGGCCACGCTGGATGAGGAAGGGAGAAGCAGTTTTTATCCACCTCAGCGCTGGGTTGGTGATTGGAAGTGGGTTGGTGTGGGCGCTGATGATCTGGTTGGTGGTTCCTGAAGACCCCGATGCATTAGTCAACCACCCCTGGCAGCCACAGATGCAGGCAGCACACATATTGGCCGCCCCATTTTTTCTTTTTGGGGTCGGGATGGTGTGGCGCAAGCACGTCCTTTTCAAATGGCGTGGTGGTGAGCCAACTCGACGTCGCAGTGGCTTGCAGCTGGCATTGCTGTTGCCAGTGATGGTATTTTCGGGCTATTTTCTCCAAGTTGTCAGCGGCGAAATTAGTCGTCAACTGGCTCAAATCGTTCATTACGCCAGTTCAATATGGTGGACATTGGTGTGGATGCGACACCACCTCAGCAGGCGTGAAATGCCGTAAGATGTTTACCGATAATCCTTTAATGGTAAATTTGCCATTTTTGCAAATTCTGTAGACCCTCTGAATTTGCTCCTTTTCCTTTCAATCACTGCCTGCTCTCACCTATGCTCAATTAAAGCGGCCAGACGCCTTAGAACGTCCCTAGCCGATTCAAGCCCATTAACGGAGTAACAACCATGAGCAACGAAGAAGTCCTTGTAGTCATTTCAAAACTCAAGAAGTACATTAAAACCTCAGCAGGCATGAACTGCGCAGGCAATGTCGCCCCAGTAGTTTCCGCCATGGTGCGTGAGCTGACCGATACAGCGATTGCTGCTGCTGCCAAGGACCGCCGCAAGACGGTCAAGGATCGCGATTTCAGCTGGCCAGTCCCAGCGGCCCCAGAAGGCGAATAATCGAATCCTACTCAGGCCCGGCCCCCTCCTTTGGTGGCCGGGCATATTTGTGCCTGCTTCCACCTCGCCGTAGCAATTACCTTACTGGATAGTCTCCGCCAAAACGGTGCTGGTAGCGCCGAATTGAAGAGCCTGTAGCCAAACTGCCACTCCTGAAGCACTTCCGGGTACAAGTTTGAACCAGCTGGCATCACCATTGGCATTGGTGTTATTGGGGGTCATGCTGAGCGGCTTGGCGTTGGCGATATCCAGGGTGACTCCCAGGCTGGGGACGCTGGTAGAGCCCAGCCCGGTAATGGAGTAGCCAATCCAGGTAGGAGTATTGGGGMCACCACCTGTTACATTCARCACCGCCGTGTTACCTGCAATCAGTCCGGAGGTGGTCAGTTTGAAGTTGTTGCCACCACCACCCAAGTGCGAGCCATCGTTGCCATATATTTTCATACTGAAGTCGTTCCAGACTCCGGATGTTCCTCCACTGCGATCGGAAACTGTAATCACCCAGTCACCTGACGACTGCTCATCCCAGGTGCGCACACTGGTGAACAGGTAGTTGTTCAAGTTGTTCTGACTACTTCCACCGGTTTTTGCAACGGCGCATTCGGTTCCCCCGGGCGAAGTAATGGTAATGCGCAAGTCACCGATGTTGTTGTGGCTGACATCCATTACCAACTCTACATGTTCCACGGTGATGTTCTGGGGCACACTGACGGTGCGCGAAACCCCGGTAGTGTTGTTGTCGGGAATTGACTGTCCGACTGTGATGTTGCCCGAGTTGAACTCGGTAACCGCTATGACATTAGTCCAGCTTTGTGCCAACTGGGTGGAAGCATCTGCGTCGATAGCGCCAAAGCCGAAGTTGTAGTTGACGTCGTGACCGGCGGCATTTTGCACCCACATCGAATGAGTGGGGTCACACATGCGGGCGGAGTGTACCAGGACATGTTGTACATCGAGCCAACTCAGGGTTGGATTGGCTTGCAGAATCAAGGCTACGGCACCGGCGCCAAGCGGGCTGGCAGAGGAAGTACCACCAAAGTTGAAGGTGTACCCGGAGCCCGATGTGGTGGTGTAAATACCGGAAATATTGCCACTCGATTGCGCCACCACGAACATGGACGAGCCTTGTTCGTTGTATGAAGCACGCTTGTCCTGGTCGCCAATCGCTCCTACTGCAATGGTGTAACGGCTGGCGGCATAAGGGTCGTATTCCACCCGATCGCTGGTACCACCGTTTCCGGCTGCCCAGGTGAAGATCTCGCCCAAACCACCTCTTCCGGTACTTGTGGAGTTTTTGAGGGCGTTAAGCTCGGTAGTGGAGAAAGTGTGAAAATTGCCGTTGTCGGCAGGTCCCCACGAGTTCGACTTTACATCGTTGATGTCGTTGCGGTAGTTGAATGCGTTAGCGGTTTGTGAAGATGAGCCAGCCAGCTGTTCCGACCAATGTGCGTCGTAGGCAATGCCGACGCCGCCCGCGCCGTTGTTTTCAACCGCGGCAGCTACACCTGCACAACTGGTGCCATGGCTGGAGGTGCCGGCACTTTGACTTGCGGTTGAATCGAAATTCGCAGCAAGGTCCGGGTGATTGTCTTGCACACCCCACTCGAGGATTCCCACGGTTATTCCACTGCCAGTGAAGCCGTTGTTCCAGGCAGGTTCAGCGTTGATGTCTGCTTGCGGTCGGGTGACGTTGTAGAGATGCCACTGATTGCCGAATCCAGGATCATTGGGAAGGGCGCGTAAAAATTTTGGTTGGTCGACATCAACGTAGGCGTGACGTGGTCCATAATATTCGGCCAGTGCAGAAGCCATATCGCACGCGGCACCGACACTGGAGGTGTTGATTACCGCAAACCCGGCCAAGAATTCGAGCGGTAAAACTTCGACGGTCGAGTCAATGCCATGCGCAAAGTCACCGAGAAAGGAAAGGTCAGACGTCTCTACCAGGATTCTGCTGCTGAATATATATCCGGGAGTTGGGGCGGGAACATTATCCTGTTTGTCGGCCATGTCCAGGTTGATGCGGCTGGCGAGAGATTCTTCGCTACTCGTAGACACAATCCAAAAAGTCTCCGACACGTAGTCGCCAATCGGAACTTGGCGCAGTTCTCCGCCGAGTTGCTGAGCGGAAATGGAAACAGGAATGACGGCAATGAGCGCCACGGCGAGGGAAGTGGTGATAGTCATGATTGAATTAACGCAGGGAACTTAAGGAGTGTTCCTCATTACAACCCTACCCTCATTATCGCCGGCTGGCGGCCAAACTAAGTCAGGTATCGTAGCCATACATAAACGCTGGCTATGGCTACCGACATCAGCATCAGCGGAAAGGCGTGGAGGGCAAACTGGATAAATCGGATTGGATGACCATTTCGCTCGGCGTAACCAGCCACAATGAGGTTGGCTGAAGCTCCGATAAGCGATCCATTACCCCCCAGGCATGCACCCAGTGCTAAGGACCACCAAATCGCCTGGCTGGCATCACTCCCCACATCTTCTTGCAGACGCGGCAACAACTCCTCAATCACCGGAATCATGGTCGCCACAAACGGAATGTTGTCAACTACTGCTGAGATAATTGCAGACATCCACATCACCAGCATTGCTACTGGTGCAGCACGGTCGCTGAAGTTGGCAATAGTATCGGCCACAATGTCAAGCAGGCCGGCGTGCTCGACACCTGTGACCACTACGAATAGTCCGAGGAAAAAGAATATGGTCACCCATTCGACCTGTCCAAAAGCTTCATGTACTAATTCGGAAGCTTTGTCAGGTGTCTTGCCAAGAGTGTCCAGGAACAACAATAAGGCAGCGCCGAACATCGCCACCGTTGCCGGTGGTATGCCCAACGGATGCCCAACCGCAAAACCAACCAGCACGAGTGCGATTACGCCCAATGATTTTTTGAGTACGACCCGGTCGCGCAGAGCCTCTTTCTCATTGAAAGCAAGAATACGGTTACGTGCTTCATCCGTTGCACTCATCTTGCGACCCCACACCAACCAAATCGGTAAGAGTGTGGCCAGGCCAATAAGCGGGACAATCGGTGCAAGATGAAGAATGAAGTCATTGAATCCAATGCTCTCCACTACCGAGCCGATTAAAATGTTGGGCGGGTCGCCAATCATGGTGGCGGTGCCGCCAATATTGGCGAACATGATTTGCGAAAACAAGAAGGGGTATGGTGGGACTTCCAGTTCCTGGGTAATCAGCAGGACTACCGGGGTGACCAACATGACCGTGGTGACGTTGTCGAGCAGGGCTGAGAGCACCATTGTCACCAACGACAGCATCACCAGAATTCCCCATGGCCGCGCATCGACCGCCTTTGCCGCACGCACTGCCAAATATTGGAAGATGCCACTGCGCCTGGTGATAGCGACGATTACCATCATTCCGCACAACAAGCCCAGGGTGTTGAAGTCTATACCGGCAATGGCCTCCTCTTGACTGATTACGCCACCGAGCACCAGAAGACCGCCACCAAGCATTGCGGCGACGGCGCGGTTTACCTTCTCGCTGATAACGAAAATGAAGGTCAGTACGAAAACCGACAGAGCGAGAGTCATGGCCTACTCAGTCGTTGTCTTCAGTTTCGGGTTTGGTGACGGCCTTTAGCACACCCCAATAGGTTACTAGTCCGAGCAGGCCGCCGGTGTTTTTTGCGATTACGGGCAAGCTGTCAGCACCACAATGGAGTAACTGCACCGCTTGGGTGAGCGGGCTGTCCGGACTGAGGGTGGTGTAATCCCGGCTCATCAATTCGCCCACGGTGAGATTGGAGGAGGCACCCAGGCGCCGGCGCAAATCAGCAATGTCGTCATTGACAAATGCCATATTCTGCAGGCCGTGTTCAATGTTGGCAATCCGCGGAGCCATCAATTCGAGTAGTTGATGAATGCCGAACATGCCAACCAGCTGGCCATCATCGTCAATCACCGGCAGGCTACGCACCCGCGAGCGCAACAAGGCGTGAGCCGCATCTTCGACGGAATGATTCACGCCCAAAGTGGGGGGATTGATCCACATCAGGTGGGTGCAGCTCATGGCAGTGATCCGGGAGGGGTTACCGGGCGGCTTTGATGGTTTTTCATGGTTGCTCAGTGTCTATACAACCATTTATTTTACTCGCATCGCTTTTGGATTGACAGTATTGCTAGTAAAAAAATCCGCCCGCCTCCATGATAGGAGACGGGCGGCAAAAAAGGATGGATTAATCCCTAGAGAATGGTGGTTGCCACTCCGTTCGACAGTGTCAGTGAGCCCCAATCCAGGCATTGCAGCCACACGGTTTTACCCGCCATGGAAGCAGGGGGAGAAAGAGCCAATACCACTTCACCGTTGGCATCAGCTGTAAACGGTGAGGGCGGGAATGCTTTCCATGGAGGTGTCATGTATACGGTTCCCCAGGCTGAGCTGGTTGGGCCACCTCCATTCATGGAGTAGGCCGCGTGAACTTTACCTCCGGCAGTACAGTTGGAGATGCGCATTTCTCCAGTGCCACCTGCGACCATGTCATCCAGCGTCATGTGCGGTAGGTCACCGGATGAGCGGTAGCGCAAGCGACCATTCCAGGTACGGGGAGTGACTACTGAACTAAATGGGTTGACTCCACCAGTGCCGTTGCCGGTAACAATGGTCATGTCAGAGTTGCCAAAGGAACCCGACCCGGTAGTGTATTCAAGGATGTCCTGAGAGGCGCGGATGTAGAAGCCGTAGGTGGAACCTGCCGACAACTCAGGTGAGGACACCGCGATTGTGGTGTACGTACCCGTTCCTGCACTGACCGCCTTGGTGTCGGTACCCAGATAGGTCCAGTCACCAGGATCGTCTTCATGTCCCACGTAGGTGCCGACTCGGTACCAAACATCTACAGCAGCAACCAGTCCCACCGGAGTGGAGACGTTTACATCGAAGCTACTGATGACGATGTCTTCATGTGCTTGAATGTCGAACATGTTGCCGTTGAAAGCGAAGCCACCACCGGTCATGACGGTTCCCAGGTAATGCTCGCCCCAGGCGCCATCGTAGTAAAGGGTGCCGTTCCAGATGCGGTCGTTGAAAGTACCACCGCCGAAACCTCCGCTTCCCTTGCCGCATCCTGATTCCAAGCGCAAGAAACTGTCTTCGTAAGTTTCTGCGCCATTGGTGTAGCGACAGCTGGCTCCCTGGTCGACGAAAATGCCGTAGGTCTTGTCGACCTCAAAGACCTTGTCCTGGCCTACATATACGTCGAAGTCGAGAATGGTCGCCAAATCCGTCCCTGCGCTTGTGCCAGTCAGGGTCTCCAGCAGCGTCCATCCGGATGAGCTTGCGTCATTGCCGACCCAAGTCCCTTCGCGCCACCATACATCTACCGTTACTGGCGAGCCAGCGACGATTGATGAGTTGATAGCGACCCCGGTGAGTGACACGTCAGCTTTTGGCTTGATGTCAAACATGTTTCCAGAGGAGCCGTTATTGCTGGCAAAGGTGGTAGTAATCTGGTGGTACCAGGAAACTCCACCGCGGTAATCCACGAAGTTCGGATACCACTCGCCGATGTGACGCGATGCGTCCTCGAGGGCGGGTGTTCCCAGCGCTTCACCGTCAGGATCAAGCATGTCCGGGTTGGAGTAGATTGGTAGAACACTTCCAGGTGAGTAAGCCATGACTGTGCGATAGTTGGTGCTGCGATATCCGA